>DAOVXH010000004.1 GCA_030636255.1 Methanomassiliicoccales archaeon | reverse complement strand
TCTGTTCTGAAATGTCGAGGAAAATGAACAAGTATCTGAGAATCAACATGATTATGGTGGCGACTAAAGTTTGCCCCAGCAATCCCAATAGAATCATAGACCGAGGGTATTTTTCCTTCAATTTCTTGTAGTCAGCCATCCAGTTCCTCCTCAATAAGAATAATGTCTTTTGATTATTTAAATGGTACTTGGGATATCCCAGGAAATCTGAAGCTGGCAAAAAGACTGGTCGAGGCAATGGGCAGGAAGTTAAGAGCTGGAAGGAGTACCAATAGTTTATAGAATCCCAATCTCCGTCAACTTCTCAGGCAAGTATTTATCGGTCACAAAGTCCAAACCATATTTAGCCAGTGCCTGCTGTTCTGCTTTTGTGCCAAGCTTCAGCATTAGTTCAATCTCATCTCGCCAGAAACGGTCCTTGAACCTGGGGTCAGTGAGTTCGGCCTTCAATGCCCGGACATCCTGTTGGCTTAACTTGTCAGTTGGCAGGTCGTAATTTAAAATATCTGTGGAGGTAATGCCGCAGTACATTGCAGTTGGTGTTGCCAGGTACTCGGAAATATGAGCGGTTTTTATTGCGCCGTATGCTATTGAAGAGAAAATCCTAAAACTCCAGGGGTCACAGTCAGTGAACACTACCAGAGGTAAGTTCATCTCCTCATTGAGACGCTTCATGAACCTTCTTGTGGAACGAGCTGGCTGTCCCTTGAGATGCACAACCACTGCCCCATAATCTTCGTCAAACCCATTTTCCACCAGACGGTCGAACATACCACCAGTTTCCACGGCCATGATGAACTTTGCATCGCAGTCGATTAGATTAATTTTATCGGTTTCCACATTGTATGGAATTCCATAGCCAGAGTCTCCAACATCGTCCCGAAGGTTAATTCGTTTCTTCTCGCCTTTTCTATTGGTTTCCTCAAGTGTGATATTGCCAATTACCCTGGCCCCGTCCTCTTCCGGCCTGAGTTTAAAGTCCTCGCGCATGCACGCAGTAACTATCTCTAAATCTTCTGCAAGGTTATTACTTTCATCCTGTGAACCGAACTTGGCATTGCCCCATCCTTCGGAAATGTAATACATCTCCCTGAGGGTGCTGGACTTCTGATTGGCAACCATGTCCTTCATGAACTCCAGCATGTACATTGTCCTGAGCAGCATGTAGGCTCCTTTCATCTTCTTGGCACTTCGCACGCCCTTCAAACTTCCATATTTCCACACACCTTTCCTTGGAGCAAATTGAATGTTCTTTTTGGATCTTAGAGGAATCTGCATCTTTGGTATCTGGCCCTTCTCAATTTGATTGTAAATATCATCTGCTATTTTGTAAAGCTCTTCAACTGCTTTGTGATGTCTTTCCTCATTCTTCATTGGAAATCACCTCTGTTGCCTCATCTTCAATCATCTCTGTGGCCTCATCATAATCCATGCCATTTTCGTCATCATCATCCTCAATATCATCCTCATATTCCTCGCCATTTGCATCGTCAAAGGCTAGCAAGGAGTGCTGGCCGCGCTCGTCAAGATCCCAGTCTCCTGGTAATGGCTCGGCGCCAATAACATGGGTGGGGTTGATATCGCTGATATATATTTCAATATCACCAAGCTCGTTTTTATCCAGGCCAGTCAGTTCAAATGATATGGTGAACATCTCGGTGCTGGGAATTCCCTTGAGCTTCCAGGTTATTTTGTCTCCCTTGATTTCTGACGGTTCTGGATTAATTTTCTTTTTATCCAGGGAGTTGGCTGGCAGTATCGTATGAACGTTCAGCTTGCGCTTGACAGCCATGTAATTGTAGATATGTATCTCGCCCTTGTGCCGCTTTTTGTCATATTCCAGTTTATCGTCAATCCAGATGACGTTCATTATGCTGGTAACTGTCTTGCCCAGTTTTGGCACTGGCTTTCCGACAATGCTTGCTGCCTTTTCAGCGATTTCTGGAATCAGGATCTGAACAATGTCAAACTTCTCCTGGGTCTTGGCCCGCTTTGCCTTCTTGCCCAGATGTGTTTTTAATTTTCTAGCGCACAGTCGCAAGGCCCTTTCAATCTCTTCCCGGATTGGAGTCATATTGGCAATTGCATCCTTTGCCTCGGATGTGAATGGAATCTGGGTGCTTGCCACATGAACCATAATGATGGCTGGCCCGTAGGGAATTCCCTTGCCACCTCTCTGCTCCAGACCGTAACGGCGCCAGTCTACACCGGCAATGGCCTTTGTGATGACATCAGAGCCCTGTTGATAAAGCAGCGGAACCCGATTGCCGAACCTGAGAATCTCCACTGGCTGGTCCCTTGGAAGCTGACCTCCATAAACTATACCAACCTCCACCTGGAACGGATGACCCGAGTATACTTTCGGTTCTCTGGTAACTGGCGGTGAATAATAGCCTGGCTTCAGGCCTTCAAGCACATTTCTCATGCCCTTTCGGATGAGAACCTCGCCGATTGGAGTTAGGCAGTCTGTCTTTGGAGCCATTATCTTTACCTGGGCAATGGCCTTCTGGATTGCTCTTCCTTCCTCCAGGCTCATTCTTTTTGGACTGCGACTTTCTGGCACTCCTGCCTTGTTACAAATTTCCTTGGCCACTCTTGGACTAACTCTGGAGAACTCATTGACCAGGAATGCTGTCAACTTTCTGTGCTGGCTGGCCTTTCCCATGTTCATGAACTGCCCAAGCTCTATTCCCTCGGGGTGGGGCTTTGCCTCTATTGTTTCCTTTGGCAAATCCTCTGACACTCTATGCAAATTAATTATCCCGCCAGTGGGGTCCTTGAAAGTGATGTTCACATGGGGATTCACAATTGCCGTTGCCCTGAGATATTCCAGAACAGACTGCTTTCCAGCCACATATCTGCCGCTGACAGTAATTTCAAACCTTGTGCCGTGCTCCTTTCCTTCCCAGACCTTGAAATCTTCCTCCAGAATGTCCGGTCGATTTCGCTTGATATTAATCAATAGTTTAGCATAATGTGCAACTTCCTGGTGAGCTGTCTTGGATATGACAAAAGCTGCCTTTCCGGTGGTAAGCTGGCCGTACATGACAACCGCTGAAATTCCAATACCCTGCTGACCCCTTGATTGTCGAATGGCATGAAACCTTGAACCGTACAACAGTCTTCCGAATACATTGGCTATCTGGCGCTTGACTATTCCTGGCCCATTGTCCTCAATAATTATCTTGAACTCGCCTCTGGTTGTCTCTGTTATTTCTACATAAATATCAGGTAAAATTCTGGCTTCCTCGCATGCATCCAGTGAATTATCTACACCTTCCTTTACAGCAGTAATTAGTGCCTTGGTTGGTGAATCAAATCCCAATATCTGCTTGTTCTTTTCGAAGAACTCGGCTATGGATATTTCTTTCTGCTGGGCTGCCAGCTTCTCTGCGATGTTTGTCATATACTCACCCAGGGGCAAAGGGGTTTCACTATTCTAATATGTGAAAAACCAGCGACATAATCGCCTGGTGCTCCCATATGCGCCCCCTTCTAACCAGCCATTATTACACAACAATACTTAAGGATTAATGTTTATAAGCTGGGTTTGATAACTGTTTTATACTATGTAGTATACACAACTCTAATATACCCCATCTGCTTTCGGGGATTACTTCCAGCACAGTTCAAATATACTGGTGGTCTAATATGACAACAACCTACGACGTACCTGCAGACAGGCTAATTGCGAGCCTTGCCGAAGAATTGAAGAAAAAAGATACCATCGAGCCTCCAGAATGGGCAGACCTGGTTAAAACAGGCATCCACAGGGAGAAATCCCCAACGGACCCGGACTGGTGGTACACTAGGGTTGCCGCTGTCCTGAGAAAGGTCTATACCTATGGACCAATAGGAACAGAGCAGCTTTCAGCACATTTCGGTGGAGCAGTGGACCGCGGTTCCAAGCCATACCACGCATGGACTGGCAGCAGATCTATAATCAGGCTCTCGCTGCAGCAGCTGGAGGCAAGTGGATTGGTTGCCACAGACAAGAACAATGGCCGAAAAATATCACCACAGGGCCAGAGTCTCCTTGACAATACATCCCACGCTGTGTTCCAGGAACTGGTGAAGGAAAACCCCAAACTGGCCAAGTATGGCAAGTAATGGTGTATCCAGCATGTCAGATGACCAGGAACTTGAAGAAATAAGACGCAGAAAGTTGGAGGAAATCCAGCAGGCCCAGGAATCCGATGAATCCCAGGCGATTCAGAAGGAGCAGTATGACCAACAAAGGCAAGCAGCCTTGAGGAAAATACTAAATTCTGATGCCAGGGAGCGAATGGCCAGGCTGAGAATAGCCAGACCGGATTTCGCAGAGGCCGTGGAAAACCAGCTGATAATGATGGCCCAGTCCGGACAATTGCACACCGTAATCGACGATGCAAGCCTTGTCCTGATACTGGAGCGGCTTACCCCGGAGAAACGGGAAATCACAATCAAAAGACGATAAGAGGGATATAATGGCACGAAACAAACCAATGGCTAAGAAATTGCGGCTGAACGCAGCCACAAAGAGCAACCGCCGTGTTCCGGCATGGGTCATACAGAGGACCAATAGACGATTCCAGCGCCACCCAAAGCAGAGGCAATGGCGCAGGAGCAGGTTGAAGTTATAGAGAGGGATAGCATGGCTGAGAAAGAGATTAATGAAGTTGAATATACCATCCCACTGAGAGCACTTCAAAGATGCCCAAGAACAAAGAGGGCACCAAAGGCAATCAAGCTCATCAGAGAATATGTGGCCAAGCACAGGAAGGCAGACATCGAAAATATCTGGATTGATAAAGATGTCAATGAGTTCATCTGGTCCCGTGGAATAGAAAAGCCACCAAACAAGGTAACTTTGAGGGTTGCATGGATAGAGGACGATGACCTTATAGAAGTCCTCCTTCCAGAGTAGACAAGAACAGCAGTGTGAACTTATGCTGGGCAAAGGCGAGATTTTTGGAAATCCCTACTTGGGAGTATTTTGCTCTGCGAATGAGAACCTGGCAGTAGTGCCAATGACCTCTGATGAAGCATTTATAGAAAGCGTGAAAGCTGCCCTTGATATTGAGCATGTCATCAAGATATCAGTTGATGGAAGCAGCACAATCGGAGCCCTCATGAGGGCAAATTCCAATGGGGCAATTGCCTCGGAGTTCATGGCAGAGACAGAGGTAAAAAAGCTTGAGGATCACATAGAGGTCTTCAGAATTCCACAGAAGTTCAATGCCATGGGAAACAATATCCTGGCCAATGACAAAGGAGCACTGGTCCACCCAAGTTTCAGCCCAGAATCCATCAAGGAAATTTCAGATGCTCTGGGAGTGCCAGTAGAAAAAGGCACAGTTGCAGGATACAAGACTGTCGGTTCATCGGCAGTCGTAACAAACAAGGGAGCAATAGTCCATCCCCACACATCAACCTATGAAATGGAAGTTATTGAAAAAATATTTGGAGTGAAACCACAAATTTGCACAGCCAATTACGGAACCGGCCAGGTCGGTGCATGTTTAATTGCCAATTCCAAGGGTGCGGTTGTTGGGGAGACCACCACTCCAATCGAGCTTGGGAAGATTGAGGAAGGGCTTTTGTTGTATTAGTTTTAGATTCCCAGATACTTAATTTTCTACAGCGAAAAAACCCAAACTTCCTGCCCTTCAGGAAAATCATCCCTTGTCAGTTCTATTTCATTACCAACCTTGACAACCAGATCTGAATCCACCATCTCCAAAAACCCATCAACCGATGATATGGACAGGGATAATCCGCCAACTCTGAAATGCATCGGCACCACAACTCTCGGGTTAATTTCTTTAATGGTCTTCCAGGCCCCTTCTGCATCCAGGGTGAATGTTCCGCCTACCGGTATGAATAGTATATCGACCTCGCCAATCTGGCTTACTTGCTTTTCATCCAGTAATTCGCCCAGATCCCCAAGATGGCAGATATTGAGGCCGTCCATTTCAAACTTGTACATGACATTCTCACCGCGCTTGGCTCCTTTTTCCTCGTCATGGAAGCTGTCCACTCCATTGATTGGAATGCCTTTTACTGTTCTTGCCCTGGAGCCAGTTACAAGTTTCTTGTCATTGCCCTGGACAATCCTTTCTGCATTGTGGTCAAAATGGTCATGGCTCATTGTAACTATGTCTGCAATTACCACTGGCTGTTTTATTCCGATGGATTTTCCATCATGTGGGTCTGTTACCAGTACTATTTCATTCTCATCTTCAAACTCAAAGCATGCGTGTCCGTGCCACCTTATTCTCATTGTATTCCCTCCAATATCAACGATGCCACGCATCGTTGATTAAGGCCAGCGTAGACCCAAAGGGTCTCCGCGCAGTCCACAAAACTTGCTTTTGCGGATATTAACATTCTCACTGTATAGTAATAGTATCAAGAGATAAAAAAACTATCGATAGAGTCTATCGGTAGGTACAATATTTTCTAACAAGCCTGGAAAGTTCATCTCCAATTTCCTTGTCAATTATCTTCTCTTCAACCTTGGACTCTATGAACTCTATGGCCACAGTCTGCTCCATTTTATCGGCTTTTGCATATATGGAACCTCTGAGTGTGCCAATAATTGTTTCATCAAGTCCTACCAAAACCTTGTCCAGCTCATACTTGAACTCTATAGTTTTTCTCAGATTAAGCCGTCTCTTCTTTGGTGTCTGAACCTTCTTTTGCGGTCTTTTATAAGCCTTGGCGCCTCTCTTCCTGGGGGGGGCACTTCTTCTTCTAGCTAACTGTATTCCCCCTATTGATTTCCTTCTCTTTTATTGCATCCTGAAGTAATTTCTCTGGATTGTTCTTGCATGCCACTGTTCTGTCCCTGGAGAGTCTCATGAGAAGGTGTGGCTGTTCCTGGTGCTTGATGAACTCGTCAAATGTGATATTTGCTGCTGCGGTCTTGAATATCTCGAAGGCTGCCAGCTCGGTATTTCCAGTGAACATGATGCTGTGGTCTCCTATGTCAAAGAATCCGTCGCGCTTGACAATATCCTTGATATCCCTGGCCACCTGCAATTCTGGAAGCTGTAGCTCGGAAGCTAAATCTGAAACCGAAAGAACATTGTCCGGTCGATCCCTTATGCGTTTGGCTAGATATTCAATTTCATCAGTCATGCTGGCAGCCCATAGTTCAACTTCACTATAAATCTTGGGGTGATGTGGAGTATTATCACTAATGACAAACAATTTAAAGGTGGCCGGATTTCGGCACTCAACGGAGAAGGGAATTTGGCCGAAAGAATGATGATAGACATAAGAGGGCTTCACAAGCGGTATCCGAAAAAAGATCCAGAAAATAACTGGCTGGATAATTTTAAGGAGAGCATGAGCAAGGACAAGAGAAAATATATTGATGCCCTGGATGGTGTTAATCTTCAGGTGAAAAAAGGCGAGGTTATTGGTATTTTGGGGCCAAATGGAGCAGGCAAGACTACCATGTTGAAGGTTATGGCCGGGTTCCTGTACCCAGATAGTGGTAAAGTTCTTGTTAATGGTCTTGATATTGTGGAAGATAGGCATGAAGTGCGCTGCTCCTGCAATTTCCTGAGGGCCGGTGGCTGGATCATTTTTGATTACAAGTATCCTCTTGACAAGCTGCTCCTGTTCTGGGGCGTTTTCATGGGCCTGAGACATGATGAGGCAATTAAGGCAGCCGACAAGGCACTGGACACGGTAGGTCTCGGTGACAAAAAGAAAGAGTTCACTGAAAATCTCAGTGCAGGAATGAGACAAAAGCTCAACCTTGCCAGATGCTTAATGATTGATAGGCCGATTTATCTGCTTGATGAACCAACAACCAATATTGACCCCTATTCAAGTGAATTTATTCGTAATTTTATCAGGGAAAATTTGGCCAAGAGAGGTACTACTGTGGTCCTGGCAACACATAATCTGTGGGAAGCAGAGAAGGTATGCGATAGAGTGGTAATTCTAGACAAGGGCCAGATAGTGAAGGTTGGGACAGCCGAGGAACTTAGAAAACAGTTATCAGATGATTTGTTATTGCTTGATATATCTGGCAATATCAAAGACCTGGCCAAAGAGCTAATTGGACTGGATTTGATACTTCATGTTGAGTTTCAAAAAGACCCCGAAGACATCATTCCTGGGGCCAGCAGACTTGCGATTTATGGCAAAGAAATGCATCGCTTAGCTCCACATATTATTGACATTTCAAAAGAATTTTGCAAGGTTCATAGAGTGGATATACAAACTCCAACATTGAATGATATATTTGTTCAGGTAATGAAAGAAAGAGGTGAGGCATGAGCGAAAAGGCAATTGTTCCAGTTAAGACCTCAATGTCATTCAGGGGTAAGCTAGACTTTGTTAGGGCCATGTACACCCGCCATTATTATCTATGGATGAGGTTCAAGATAAGTGCCATTGTTGGAACTATTTCATCCATTGTGGCCATACTGTCATTTTTCTTTCTAAATTATGTGATACAGCCAGATGCAACTTATTTTGCAGAGTACGGCGGTGATTTCTTTACATTCGTTCTTATTGGTGTGGCCTTCTTTGCATATGCAAATGTTTGTCTCATAGCGGTGCGTAGTGTAATTTCCGAGACATATTTCAATAACTGGCTGGAGATTATTCTATCATCACCAGTTAAGTTCTACAATTATCTGATTGTGGTACTTATAAGGGCACTGATTTCCTCCACGCTCAATATCCTGTTTTACATTCTTGTTGGGGTTTCCCTACTTGGTGCCATAATTGCCGTGCCATCTAATATTTTTATTCTGATTACTGTCCTATTACTTGCAATTTTATCCATAAGTGGTCTGGGACTTATCTCAGCCAGTACTTTCCTATTATTGGATGTGAAGGGTGGCGCTGAACCTGTTAATTGGTTCTTTGCAACATTTGCTGGCCTTGTCTCTGGCTCGTTCTTCCCTCCTGAGGTATATCTTGAGGTATTTCCTCCCATGTACTACCTGTCCAGAATATTCCCACATACATATGCACTGGATGCCTTCAGGCGTCTTCTGAACCCTGCAATGAATCAGGCCACGGACATGCCCATAATAATGAATGATATTTTCATGTTATTGATATTTACTGTTATATTCCTGTCAATAGGCATATTCTTGTTCAGGAAAGGCATGCACAAGGCAGAGAGGGACGGCAACCTGGCGAAATGGGGCGCATGATTATTATATGAAAATACGAAATAAAATAGCATTCCGAGGGCTATTTTTACATTTTATATAATATACTCTATTTCACGCTCAAATCATAGTTAAATTTATATAGTAATTTTTCGGCAGCTTTATATACGATAGGGCAATGCAAGGGACAGGATTGAACCTACAATCCACGAAATATGTTGGAGGTGAAAAAGTGAGCGATATAGTAAATCAGAGCGAGAATGCCGGTGGTTACAACGGCTGCAACGGCGGCAAACCACCATGCACAGACATTGGAATGAAATACGGAATTTTCATTGGTGTCAAGCCATAAACTCGTTAGAGAATAAAAAACATAAAATTGGGGCGGTGGGTGTTTTACACTCAAGCCCCTTTTAATATTTATTTTTGATATTTAAAATATTTAGGAGAGGGATGAATTGAATGGACCAAAAGTTATTGACGATATAGTCATAAAGAATTACGAGGATTTATTTCTGTGCCTGAACCCGGATAAGCCAGATTGGTTTGTGGCCTTCGAAAAGGCAATTTTTTCCATTGAGATGATGGACGGCCAGAATTCCCTGGATGACATTGTTTCTTCTTTGGCCCAGAAGTATGATTTGCCAAAAGAGGAACTATTGAAGGACCTGGGAGCTCTTATTGAAACCCTGAAAGGAATGGGAATGCTTGAAGGCTCTGGAGTGACCTTTGAGGCTACCCCACCAGACATAACCATTCAGATGGCCTGGATGCATATAACCCACAGATGTAATTTACGTTGCAAGTACTGCTACATTACCGCAGGCCAGGAAATGGAAAATGAGCTTACCACCGAGGAGATTTTCAATTTCATTGATCAGTTCCATGAAATGGGTGGAGATAACCAGACAATCGCCATTAGTGGCGGTGAACCTCTGATGCGGGAGGATTTCTGGGATATTGTGGCGCATGCTCAAAAGTATGACATATCACTAATAATGGCCACAAATGGTATTCTGGTAGATGAGGAGATGGCAGAGCGAATCAAGAACAATTTCTGCTCTGTACAGGTGAGCCTTGACGGTCCAAGAGAGATACACGATGAGATGCGAGGAAAAGGTTCCTATGATGCTGCCATTAAGGCCATAGAGAACTTTGTTAATGCTGGCATCAATCCATATATCAATGCGGTGGTTACCAATAAAAACTGCAATGAACTGGATCATCTGGTGAGGGTGGCAAACAAGTACGGCCTTGCCAGTGTGAAAAGCCCTCCATTGATGGCCATCGGGAAGGGCGAGAACAGCAGCCAGCCCACTGTATTGGAGCTGCTGAATGCATGGTGGGATATTGACAAGACCAGCAGGGAATTAAACTCAGATGTTCCTCTGGACAATAAGAAGTCAGCCGCAGGGCCAGTCATTACTAAATATGGCTATAATTGTGGTGCTGCAATAAACAGTATCAGCCTGGACTCCGATGGAAGCATCTATCCATGTCAGGCATCACAGCTTCCAGAGTTTCTTGCAGGCAATATCAGAGAAGATAGCCTTCAAAACATCTGGGATAATTCTTCGGTGTTCCATGAATGGCGTGAAACAAGCGTGGAGACCATAGAGGAATGTTCTGACTGTGAGTGGCGCTATTATTGTGCTGGAGGATGCAGAATGCATGCATACTCGAAGCATGATACCATAAGAGCACCTGATATATTCTGTGATATGCACAAGAGATTGTTTGAAGAATCCATCTGGACCTCAACCATGAAAAAGATGGGAAGAAAGTATGACGTTGACCAGCGCTGGCAGAAGATGGTCAATGATTTTGAAGCTAATGAAAAAATTGAAGAGAGGGATTAATATGAAAGATGATGACAGACCTTTACAGATAAGAGCAGAGGAAGAATACAGAACGCAGTTTGAGAACAAAACACTGGCACCATTTTATGTCCAGTGGATTGCCACACACAAGTGTAATTTCAAATGCCCGCATTGTGGAACAGCTGCTGACGAGGCAAAGCCCGACGAGCTCACAACCGAGCAGATATTGAATGTTATTGACCAACTGGCAGAGATGGGAACCAAGGTACTGTCCTTGACCGGTGGAGAGGCCATACTAAGGCCTGACTTTCCAGAGGTCATGCAGCGATGCAAAGAACGCGGCATAATGACTGGTTTTGTTACCAATGGATTTGCAATCAAAGAAAACAGAAAGATGATTGAAGAAGCAGAGCCATTCTCCGTTATGGTGAGCCTTGACGGTTACAGGGACAATCACGACAAGATAAGGGGAACAAAGGGAGCCTATGCAAAGGCCATGGAAGCCCTGGATATATTCACAGAGATGGAACTTCCAGTGGTTGCAACAGCAACAGTTTACATGGAAGAAAATGTGGACGAGATACCTCTGATTTACGATGATTGCGTAGCACATGGAAGTATGCGCCACAGGATTCAGACAATAGTTCCAGAAGGCCGAGCAGTTGGCATGAAGAATGACCCTGTGATAATGAAGAAGGTCTTCAAGTATGTCTATGAGATGAAGCAGAAAGGCCACAATATCGAAGTTTGCGAAGGTCACGGTTATCTTGGACCACTGGATGGCGTTATTAGGCCACCATTCTTCTGCGGTTGCGGATGGAACACATTCACAATAATGGCAGACGGAGAGGTTATGGGATGTCCGGCACTTGAGTTCCCGGAATTATACTCAGAAGGAAATGTCAAGGAAGTTCCAATAGCAGACATGTGGTGGAAGGGCTTCACCCGATTCAGGGAAACACTCTTCGATGATGTGCCCCAGGACTGCAAGGATTGTGACGTTTTAGACCTGTGCCGTGGAGCATGCTGGCTCCAGCGTGTAAATGGTGATTATTGCTTCATAGATACTGCAAGGGAAGTTGCCAAGGAACTGGGTCTATAATTTCTCCAGGATTTCCCTGGCTGCCTTTTCTCCGGAAAGGAGCATGCCGCCGAATATGGGCCCCATTCTTGGGGCTCCCATTACTGCATTAGCAGCCATGCCAATAACATAGAGGCCAGGGTATATTTCCTTGGTATTTTCGACCACAGTCTGCTCACCCACTTCGGCCCACATGGAGCGTTCTCCTTCAACACCCCCACTAGGTGTATTCAATTTTCCAGCCTTCCTGTGGGTAACCTCGCAGACGCTGGCATCATGGCCTGTACCATCAAGAACATATTTTGCACCGATGGTCAATGGGTCAACATGCATTCCAGTGAGGTCCACGCCGGTCCAATTTATGACAACGCCAGCAACTTTTTCCTGGCGTATCATGACATCTGTGACTGTAACAGCATTCCAGACCTTTGCACCAGCATCGATTGCGCTGGCCAAAAGTTTTGCAACACATTCCACTGAATCTGCAGTGTAATAATTATCACCAGCATCCTGAACTGGTATATTGATTCCATCAAGGAGATGTTTTGATTCTGGCTGTATGACAATGACCGGGTAATTCATTCCACCGCCCCACATTCCTCCTCCTGGGGCAAGCTTTCTTTCAACAATCAAGATTTTTTTCCCGGCTTTGGCCAGTATTCTTGCAGCGGTGAGACCGGCTGGGCCAGCCCCGGCAATAATTACATCCACCTGGGTATTGTCCAGAAATTCTCTGGAGTAGCGTTCGAAAATCTTTCTTGTTACTTCTACGTCATCAATCATTTTTAACACCTTTTTATCTTAATTCATTGTATTTTTCCACATCTGATACACTGAAGCCTTCCGCCACCTGTCATGGACATTCTTCCGCCACAGGACGCACAAACCTGTTCTGTCTGCCCTGGGGGTGGTGCCTGTTGCTGTGGTGGTGGAGGAGCATTTGATGGTGGAGGCGGTGGATATTGATAGGTCTGTTCATGCCTCTGGTAGTTCTCCTGTGGTGGTGGAGCATAACTTGCCTGCTGGCTCTGATATGTGTGCTGCTGTTGGTCTGAAAGAGATGTTGTCAGCACAACTGTTGTTCCAACCGAGCGGTCAAGCCACTTTTGTTTGGGGTCTCCCTCGCTGATAAAACCTATGAGCCAGTCAATGAAAAGGAACGGCCCGTAAATTTTGGAAATATTTCTCATGACTGCCTGGCCAGTTGTCAATGGTCCACTTAAGGAAATAACCCTCAGATTCATGGCCTTCTTGCCTATTGTTGCTCCGGAGCTTGCCTCCATTATGAATGCATAGAGGAAAAATATCCCACCTGAAAGTAGCGGCTGGAAGAATGTCCACAAGAAAGGAATATTCCATCCAAGCCAGTTCTGGAAAACAAAGATGGTAAGCACGGTTCCCAGGACCCAGAATATGAGATAGTCTATGACGATTGCAAGAAATCGTTTAAGCCAGTGATCCTGAAGACTCGCATCATTCCCTATAATATTGACTGCCGTAACCATGATATTGCACCTTTTGGCCTGGTATTGTAGATGTTGATATAAATCTATCGTGATTGAGTCGATTAAACTGAAAACTATTTATACAGCATGGCTATCCATGGTTTGGTTTGACGGTCACAGCGGTGGGGCCACACCTGGTCTCTTTCCGAACCCAGAAGTAAAGTCCACCTGCGTTCTGCGCGGTACTGTGGTACGAGAGTCCACGGGAACCGCAGAACGCTGTCAGCCACTTTTTAAAACTCACTGTGTGAATTTTAAAATCGGATGAATCTATGATTCATCCAAGACGGTGAAAATGCGTATTCACTAAATAAATAATTTGAGTTTTTTCACCGATATAATTACCTCACCAACTTAGCCAATCCACACCCCGTCACCCCGAAAAACCACTCATTAATATTTTCCAAATGATATATTTAAATAGAATAATTATATCTGGGGCAACATGGACTTCAACATAACCCTGATGATAGCGGCCTTCGCGGCCATATTCATTACCATCAATCCTATCAGCAAGGTTCCGTTTTTTATTTTGCTGACACAGGGATATACCAGGGAGCAGCAGAAAAAAGTAATTCTCAATGCTGTGAAGGTCAGTCTGTCAGTTCTCATTCCATTTGCATTGTTCGGAAAGTATCTATTTGATGCGTTCAATGTTGAATTTCTAGCACTCAAGTTCGTTGGTGCTGCTGTTCTAATTAAAATTGGCTCGGACATGTTAATGGGCCAGATACCTCAGTTTAAAAGTTCCCAGGAAGAAAAGGATGAGGCAATCGAGAAAGGCATGGTAGGCGTTGTCCCACTGGCAATACCAATGATGGCCGGTCCTGGCGCAATGATTACTGCGATGATCTACATGGGCCAGTCTGTGAACGTCCTGGAATGGGGATTTATTGTTTTCTGCCTGGTAATAACAATATTGATAACCTATATTCTTCTCATGGAGAGCCAGTATATCTATGAAAAGATGGGTAATCTCGGCATAACAGCAACCATGAGAATCATGGGAATTCTGATAGCATCTATTGGAGTTCAGATGATGCTGAATAATATTCTGCAGTTTGCTGAATTATTTTGATTATCCTAGGGCAAAACCTCAATTTCAAATGTATTGTAATATTCAGATGCCTGGTTGTTGAGTTCATTGGTTTCAATAATGTAATTGTATGGGTCCACTTCTATCCAGACAGTGAAGTTTCCAATCTCATGAAAAGTAAATTGATGATTAATAATAAACTCATTGTTAGACCCAATTCCCAAATAATCTATCCGCTCTAGATGTGGCACGGTAATATCATTGTTATATTCATCTGTAATCCTCAGAAGATACCACAGATTATCGCCTTGGGAAGAATTATAGTCATTGAACCCGTTGTTTCGAACAATGGCAGTTATGTTTATTGTTTCATTAATTGTAACAGTGGTTGGCTCAATAGTCTGCTGAGATAATGCAACATCTCTTCCGAACATCATAGAATAGTTTCCAAGCCAAAATAAAGCTCTATAGGCGTACTGTGCCTGCGTTGCAGTGTCCTGTATCCTTGAAAAATCCCAGGTCTGGACAAATATTCTTGAATCTGCTATTGGGTCAGCTGGATAATCATCTGAATCATAGGTCACACCATAAACCCGGGAATTATCGCTATTATTGAGAGCAATAGCACTGGTGTCCGGAAAATCACCGGAGGCCCATGACCAGGCCGCATCGGTTCCAGCAACCTTAATCTCGGTGTTTATTGGATTATCTGCATAGTTATTGGTAATTGTATGATTCTCCCTGCCCCAGAGTTCTGTGGGGAGTGTGTTCTTTAGGGATGGCATGGGTGTTGTGGCAATATCGCTCAGGTGCAAGTAATTCATAAAGAATGGTTCGTGTACCGGGTCTCCGATAGCATCGTCCCAGTATCCCTCACTAATCAGCCACAAACTACCGCCATTTCCTCCTGTGGACTCCCCATCAAGAAATCTCATAAGGTTTGCGACATCATCGGTTCTGGTGGCCATTGGTTCTGCAGGGTTCAGTGGTCGTGTGAGGGTGTTTGTCTCGGTATGGCCAGTCATCCATATAACGATGTCATAATCCTCAAGGGGATAATCACCGTAATCATAGCCAGGTCCGTCACCAGGCCCAACAATTACAAAGTCATATTCAAAATTTGCATTTCTCAAGGCGTCTCTCATATACGAGGTTGTGTCGTCTAGGGAATAGTCATTTGTGTGGTTGTCATCGTCAACCAGTAATATTTTTGGTATCACCAAGATGGCTGTGCTGTTTCGATTGTCAGGAAGATACGGGTCATAAATATCATTTACAAGTGCATATGTGGCATTTACCTCTGCTGTAACAATAATTGAGTGAGCTCCACCAGGACTTGCTTTCCAGTTTATTACAGCATCTATTTCACCCTGTGCAGGTAATAACAAGTAATCGGTTCCAATGAGCTGGCTCGATATTTCCTCACCATCATAATATTTCACATCAACCGCTGCAGAACCTCCACCAAGATTCTGGATTGTAGCTGTTATTGAAATTGTATCACCATTTACTGGTTCTGTGTTGTTAAATCTAATGTATTCATAACCGCCAGTGTCAGGGTTGTCCCCTCGTACAACAATTTGAGGATTTCCTACAGTCTTTTCAGTTGTCCAGACAGTATCAGCCGGAACATGAACCCAGTACCCTTCTCCTGGCTGCATGATATAAGTTGGCCCCACCTCTTTTATCAAGCCTGGTTCTTCAAGGTCGCATACCTCCACCCGGTCTGCTCCAGTTCCCCAGAGGGCATTTGCCACAGTTTCAGGAAACAATGATGGATAGCCTACCAGATTCCAACCAGCATATAATGTTATATTTGTGAACACTGGTTCTATTCCTTCCACAGTGAGAGTTGTTGCATTCACCATGTGTATCCAGATGCCTACTGTGTGGTTCAACTGGTCAATTTCACTCAGGTCTGGACTGTATATGGAACTCGATAACCAGTGATTCACACTCTGTGAATCATAGAGCTTAATTCTGTCCCAGTCACCGTCAATACTGGATAATACAGAATAAATATCTTCATCAGACTGGGCAAGGGGCAGGGAGATTAGGTTCCAGCCTGTTGTGAGGTCTATGTCATAGGTGAGTATAGGGGGCGGCATCCAGGGCTCCATCAATGGATAATTGTCTATGGTTCCAGCCACTCCGTCAATGTCTGTATATGGTGTGTCTCCGATTCCGTCTGGTGGTGGTATATCCTGGGAGGGTGTACTATTCAAATCAACACCGGAATAGTCAGACCAATAGTTCCCTCCATCTGGGTAGCCATTGTCCCAGGTATTGTTGGTGCCATCGTCATATGCTTGGATGGTGTTGTTAATGAAATTATTATGATAATAACTAATATTACTTGAAGAAAAGACCGTATAAATTCCATATTGATTATTTGAGATAGTGTTTTGTTTGATTATACTTCCATTGCCATCAAAAAGTAAGAGTGCGATAGCATATTGATTATTTGAGATAGTGTTTTGTTTTATTATATTTTTACTACCTGCAAAAGTTCCGATACCTGAACCGTCATTATTACTTATCACATTGTTATATATTTTATTGCCCCAGGAATAAAAAGTTTCAATACCATTGCCAGCATTGTAACTTATAGTGTTATTTTCAATTGTGATTAGACGAGAAGCCTCATTCAAATAAATGCCTGAATTGCTATTGTATAATATCTTACAATTTTGAATTGTGATATAAAATGAAAGCGGTAAGTAAATTCCATTGTTATTATTGTAAATTATTTCATTGTCAAGAATTATTCCATAATAGCAATTGCGTATTATGACCCCGAATCCACTTGCATTGTGAAAACTATTGCCCCTCACCTCAAAATAGTCCGTAGTATTCCCAACATAAATACAAAATTCATGGCCAGTTCCATTAATATCCCATTTCTCGATTATCCAGGGATTGTCAATACTTCCATCTCCAGAATCCCAATTGATTACACCGTGAGCTTGGTCAAAATCAGCATTGGAATCTATCCTTATTGGGCCACGCTGGAACCTTCCGTTGATGATTGGGTAAGCAAGTGGATATGAATCCTCATTGGTTCCTCCCAAAATTGGGTATGGCATATCATAAATAAAGTCAGAGTCAGGAATATCTTGATTTGGTCCCCAGAATAGGTCTGGTGGGTTTACAAGACAAGTGTATTCACTATAGAGCTGATCGCCTAGAACAAATCCTCCCCAGTAAACCTGAACCCAGCCAGTGGTAATATTTATATCAAAATCTACACCCTCGACCAATACATAGACAAAGGACCAGTCATTGTCCCAAACATATCTGATCTCATGTAATGTCTGGATACCCTGGAATCCTGGTGTGTTCTCGTTTTGATCCAGATAGAAACCCTCCTCGCCGCCAGAGGCGAAGAAGCTCTCGTTTCCAACATAAAGGCTGGTGTTGAATGTACTCCAGTAATTGCCGCCGTCCGGATAGCCATTGTCCCAGGAGTTAAATCCTGTGTTATCAAAGGCGAAAGCACTATTGATTATGTTATTATGATAAATTGAATTATTATAAGACGAATCAAGCATAATAGAACAACCGTTGTTTGAAAATAAATTATTATTCGTTATATAGTTGCTATTTGAAAACCGGAGGGTTAAGCACCTCAAAAGATTCATGTACATGGTATTATGAGTTAGAGTGTTATTGATTGAGGTCTCAATTAAGATTCCATAATCATCATTGTTCATAATAGAATTATTAGCAAGAGAATTATTACTCGAAGAAATTAGGTGCATACCATTGTCATTGTTCGATGCAACATAATTACCTGAAAATGTGTTGTTTGTGGAAGAGACTATGTACATGCCATTGTTATTGTTGAATGACACATTATTGCTTGATATTGTATTATTGTTGGAGAGGCTAAGGCAAATTCCAAAGTCATTGTTAAAAGTTGCAGTATTATTTCTAATGGTGTTTTTTGAGGAGGAGTAGAGTAAAATACCATCCAAATTTAATGAAGATACATTGTTGTCAACAATAGTGTTATTGGAGGAGGTGTGGAGCAAAAATCCTTGACGAAGGTTTGAAGCTGCGGTGTTGTTTGAGACTACTCCATTTTGAACATTATATAATGTCAATCCTGAATCTGTATAATACGGCCAACTTAGTAATCCATCTGCATTGTGTACAAAACTATTTCTCACAATGAAATGCTCAGTAGTATTCCCAATGTAAATGCAATATCCATGACCCGTGCCATTTATCTCATGATTTTCTATTATCCAGGGAGAACCAGCACTTCCGTCACCTCCAGACGCAATCCCAGGAAAATCCGCATCCGAATCTATTCTAATTGGCGCATGAGGTGTATACAATACTCCATCTCCCTCAGCTATCCTGGCTTCAGCATTTTCATTTACTTGCAATCCAACAAACACGCTGCTGAGCATCAAAAACGCACATATCCAGGCTACATAATTTCTCTTCATCCACACAATTGATTACATGAAGATAATGATATATTACTTTTGCTGTTTCTGAACCTTCGCCCAGGTATCTCTCCGCAATCCGCTGCTAAATGCCATGCGATTGCGGAATTTTTGATTGCGATTGTTGAGAAATTGCTCAATCATGTCGGATACTCTATCTGTTTATATTTTGTCCTCGCATCCAACCATTGCCAGTAGATTATTGTGAGCAGTACGACATTAAATTTTGTATATATTTGATGCCATGTCGTGGTCGAACGCTTTGCGTTCAACAATCATTATCAATACACTAGCTAGATTTTTTGAGAAATATTATGTTGGACTGAAAATCAATTTTGGTTTTTCACTTTTGCCCAGGTATCCCTCAACCCAGTAGTCCGATTAAAAACCATCTTCTCAGGCGTAGTGTCCTTGTCAACACAGAAATATCCAGTCCTCTCAAACTGAATTTTATCTTCAATACCAAGTTCTTTCACAGCCGGTTCAATCTTGCAGTTCGTCCGGATTTCCAGTGAGTCCTTGTTAACATAGCTCTCAAAGACCCCATCTTCTGCCAGTGGGTTTTCCACAGTGAATAATTTATCGTATAATCGAACTTCGGCATCAATGGCATGTTTTGCGCTGACCCAGTGCATTGTGGCCTTTACCCTTCGGCCGTCAGGGGCATTGCCGCCCTTTGTCTCCGGGTCCACTGTGCAATGCAGCTCGATAATATTGCCAGCGTCATCTTTCACAATATCATTGCATGTCATGAAATAGGCATATCGAAGCCGTACTTCCCTGCCTGGAGCAAGCCTGAAAAATTTCTTCACTGGCTCTTCCATGAAATCTGCTCTTTCAATGTAAATCTCCTTGGAGAAAGGAATCTGCCTGGTGCCGGCACTCTCATCCTCTGGATTGTTAATGGCCTCCATGAACTCCTCATGGCCATCTGGCAAATTGGTAATTACAATCTTCAGAGGGTCAAGAACACCCATATATCTCGGAGCAATCTTGTTCAGATGCTCCCTGATGCAGTGCTCTAAAAGCTCGATGGCTATCCAATTTTCCTTCTTGGCCACGCCTACCCTGTTCAGGAAGTCCTGAATTGAATGTGGAGTATAACCGCGCCTTCGCAGTCCCAGAAGTGTTGGCAGCCTGGGGTCGTCCCAGCCCTTTACATGACCATTTTCCACCAGAACCAGCAGCTTGCGCTTGCTCATGATAGTGTAGGTCATATTGAGTCTGGCGAACTCAATCTGCTGCGGATGATAGACCCCCAGCTGATCCAGAAACCAGTCATAAAGCGGTCGATGATTCTCAAATGAAACATCGCAAAGTGAGTGGGTTATGCCCTCAATTGAATCCTCAAGCCCATGTGCCCAATCATACATTGGATAAATGCACCATTCATCCCCGGTATTGTGATGACTGGCATGGAGAATTCTGTATATTACAGGGTCACGCATGTTCATATTGGGATGTGTCATGTCAATCTTGGCTCGAAGCACCCTTACACCGTCTGCGAATTCTCCGGCCTTCATGCGTCGGAATAAACCAAGGTTTTGCTCAACTGACCTGTTTCGAAATGAACTATCTTTGCCTGGCTTCTCGAAGTCGCCCCGATTTAATTTCATTTCCTCGGGTGTCTGGTCATCAATATATGCCCTGCCTTTTTTTATCAAATCCTCGGCATAATCATATAACTGTCCAAAATAGTCAGAAGCAAACAGCAAACGGTCCTCAAAGTCCGCTCCCATCCACTTGACATCGGCGATTATTCCGTCCACGTATTCGGTTTCTTCCTTGACTGGATTGGTATCGTCGAATCTAAGATTGAATTTTCCGTTATTCTCTTTGGCAACACCATAGCTCAGCATGAAAGCCTTGGCATGCCCAATATGGAGATATCCATTAGGCTCTGGAGGAAATCTGGTATGCACTCTACCTTTGAACTTGCCGGTTTTATTGTCTTCGGCCACAATGTCCCTGATGAAGTCTTTTGGCTGCTCCATGTTATCAGTTCTGGCATAGGGGATTATGTTATAAGGATTTCTCTTGATTATTCGTCTCGCAAGCGATTCCTCTTAAATCTGGGCAAGGCTCAGATAATAAAATAATTAAATAGCCTTGCCCAGATTTGAACTGGAGTCGAGAGATCCAGAGTCTCCCATGATAGCCGCTACACCACAAGGCTATGAGGTTATGAGTTCACGAATGGCCGAATAGACTTGGGGCCAGTGGAATGCTTTGCATTCCACGCAGCCTCGACAATATTTTGTCGAGAGCCGTTACGCATTTTGCGGGTATTGATAGGTTCATATTAAACTTTTTGAACCAGCTAAGCCGAAAAATACTTTATTCTTTCAAGCACAAAATCCTTTTCCAACGATGCCAGTAAATGTCCCAGTCTGGGGCCCTTGCTTCGGGCCAGGAATATTTGGTAAATTAATTTGAACATCTGGCCAGCCTTTATTTCTGATTCCACGGAAGTATCATAAATGCTGCTGTGGACATTTTCCGCAGTCCACTCTATGCTTCCCATCTTGGATAAAAGTGTGGCCAGTACTTCTTTTTGCTCCGGGGTAATTTCCACATTCGGGTGCTCCATCTGGAGCTGGAAAATCATGTTTTCTGGTGCGTGGGTGTCAAGCCAGGTTCTTACAGCCTGAACTTTTTCTTTCAGGCGACGCTCATGCTCCGGTGTCATCTGGCTTAAATCATCAGTTCTGGCCAGTTTCTTCAAGATATGGTCCCAATCCTGGGCTGTCTGAACTGTTGAAATTAAATGCGAGTAAGATACCTGGCTGAAGTTTTCAGGTATTCCTTGGAACTGAGCTACTTCGTATTTTCTTTTCATTTCGTCAAGCTCTTTTTCCGGTAATCCAGTATCAATATCAAAGTAAATTTTCTCGGCAATCTCATACTCTTCGGCAAGCTTGGGAATTGCCAGCTCGAAGTCAATCTCCTTGTGGCTGGCAGGGTTGGTTCTGAAAAAGAAGTATCTGGCGATTTCTGGAGTGATAATGTCAATCATCTCGCCAATTGTTAGAATTGTGCCAGCAGATTTTCCAAGTCTTTTTCCGCCGCCTATGACTATCCACTCATAGGGTACTGGCATCGGCGCTGGACTGTCAAATATCTTCTCACAAATGGCCTTTCCTGTTTCATAGGTCCCTCCGGCAGCCATTAAATCTTTGCCCATTGGCTCGCAGGTTACCCCCAAATGACTCCATCTTGCTGCCCATTCCACACGCCATGGAAGCTTGCCCTGTCGAATGCCTGCCTCTCCCTCATGACCGCAGCCAGGAATCAAATTTTTACCGGCAATGCCGCCCTTGCAAGTGTATTTTATCATCTTGCCGTCAAACTCATAGGCCTTTGTACTGAGTATTTTTCCGCAGTTCTCACATATGGGAAAGAACGGCAGCCAGTCATCATCTCGTTCGCTACCTGAAACCTCTTTCATGATGTCTTTAATTTCCTGGGCCCTGGTCAGTGCGATTGTGACAACTTCATCATACTTTCCGTCCTGGTACATCTGCGCCACAGATATTGGCTCTGGCTTGACATCTATTCTTTCCAGGCTTTCAAGGAATGGTCTTGTAAAATGCTCTCTGAAAGAACCGCAGCATCCGTCCGGACATGGTAAAACATAAGCTGGCTGTCCAAGATATTTGTCAAATTCCTTTGGAAGTTGAGCTGGTATTTTTCTAAGGCCGTCCATGTCATCCATGGCCCAGATTGCTTTTGCCTGGCCGCCCTTCTCGATTATGGCCTTCAGAATTCCATCACAGATTATTATGTCCTCGGCGCTGCCAAGATGCGGCTGTCCGGAAATAGAGGTTCCACTCTCAATAATATGTGACTTACCTTGCTCTAAGAGCTTTTCTGCGTAAACGTCAACCCAGTGCATGGAATTTCCTCAATCTGCAAGGCTTAAGGCTCTTACCAGTGCACGGACTGGAACGCCCTCGATTTCCTTCATATCGGTCTTGTTGACAATGGTTAAAATCAACTGGGGTTTTGCACCCTGGCTTTTGAGATCCTTGATTGTATGAATCATTGTCTCTCCTGTGCCAATGACATCATCAACCATAACAATTTTCTTGCCCTTTATGCTGGCATAATTGGAACTCATTGCTCCTGGTCCTTCCATGTTATATGGAGGTCTATAAACGCCGAATTCTAAATCCAGCTCTTCTGATATGTGGGTGGCCAGTGGTATTCCGTTAATGGCAACTCCAACCACGGTATCAACTTCGAATTTTTTCTTCCCTGCCTCTTCCATCAGTATATCTGCCAATATGGAAGACATCAATGATATACGTGAACCATAGACACCAACAGATGTCCAGCCAATCTTTACGTCAACTGGAGCGTCTCCTTCTGGTTTCTTGGACTTCACGCCCTTTGTAAGCAACCAGGATATTGTATTTTCTGATAAATGCAGCTCCCTGGCTATCTCTTTATTGTTCATTCCGCTCTGCTTGAGCTCAAGTGCCCTTGTGGCAATACTGTCAATGCTCTTCATCTCTGTCATGTCATCACCTTTTGTAATAGAGATATATGAGGAATATAAAAAACTGTGTTTTATAAAATATATACACTCTATAGGCTCTCTCTGGCCTTAACCTACAAAATGTTTATAACGGTTAAATGAAGTATGGGTACAGTAACGGAGGGGCACAGATATGAAGGTAAATAGAGTCAACACCTATGTTAAAGGACTGGACGAGGTAATGCAGGGCGGTATTCCAGAAGGTTCAGTTATACTTGTAGCTGGAAAACCAGGAACCATGAAATCATCATTTGCATTCAATATTTTGTATCACAATGCAAACAGGGAGGACAAGGCAGGAGTTTATGTCACCCTGGAGCAGGGCCGTGATAGTTTATTAACCAATATGGACGGCCTGGGAATGAAGCTAGGCGGCCTGGAAAAAGAAATAAGTGTTCTTGATTTGGGCATGATCCGTAAGAAACTTGTGCAGCTAACCAACCAGACCTGGATGGAGGTCTTCAAGATGTATTTGAAGAACCTCAAGAAGAATATGGATATAGATTTGGTAGTTATCGACTCTCTTCCGATTCTTGAAGTAATGGCCAGGTTCGACAGCCCCAGAGAAGAATTATTCCACTTTTTCGAATGGCTCAGGGACATGGACGTTACCGCATTCCTAATAACTGAAATGGAACAGGGCTCGGACAAATTCTGCAGCAATAGCGAAGATTTCCTGGCAGACGGAATATTCCATCTGGACCTAAGGCGTGATGAAAATGATGTCAAGCTCTGGTTCAGTATTGTGAAAATGCGCCAGACCCATCACAGCAGGAGTTATCTGCCACTAATTTTCGATAAAGATGGATTTGAGGTTGTAACTGACTAGAGCGGTTTGAAATCATCTAAGCATTATTCAGATTACCAGTCTGGAGACTGCATCCCGCTCTTATTATGATTCGTTCGGGCTTCCTTCCGTCAGCCCTCCCGATATTTATCACCCTTGGGGAATAGCCGCCGTGCACCGTACATTTTCCGTCATAGGAACTCGAAATCATCTGGATTTCGAGAAAATTAGGTTGTACGGCTGCCGGAATTGTAACATCCGGCCTTGGCCGATTGTTACAACATCAGCGTCTTCTTCAAAATAGGCCCAAAATTCATATCCTTCATAATGACCATACTGGGTATCATGTATTTTCCAGTAGCAGGCATGTCAGCCAGATAATTATTTTCTTTCAGGTGCTGCAATCTCATTCCGTGGTCCTCCCGGTATGCCTCGTAGTCCTTGTACACTGACAGGAGAACACATTCAAAGCTCCGGGCAGCCAGGAATATGCTGGATGGATTGTTCAGGACATTGGATTCCAGAAGTTCATTATCTAGTGGTTTGCGTGGATTAAAATTTATATGATTGAAAGTCATAATCTTGAATCCTAATTTTTCCAGATTTGGAATTCGTTTCTTTGTTATGAGACCTGCTTCCTCCAGTTTGTGCTTTACCTTGGAAACTGTATGCCTGGACATATCAACAATATCTGAAAGCATAAGGTCGGTGGCATCTGGATTTTCAACCATGGCCAGTAGTATAATCTTTTCGGTTTTGGAGAGTTCAACATTGTGCACCGAGGGGTCAATCCCTCTTTTTCCCTCAACTTCTAGATCAATATCAAAGGCATCAGCGATAAGTGCGTCAAAATCAAAAAACAATGGAATCTTGCTAATCTTGAACGGAAAGATAACTTCCTTGGGCTGCTGGATGTCCAGAAGGCCTTCTTTGGCGAATGTTTCTATTCTTCTTTCGGTAATCTGGCCAATTGCAGTATAATTGCCGGAAAATGATACAGAAAATCCCTTATGTGTCTCACCTACAGAATAGAATATTTCTTCAAAAATTTCAATTGTCTTGGTTGTGATGGTTGCCCGTTGCTGCACTGATATTGCCGGGTTAAAAAATGTATAAAGAACCGCCAGCATCTCTGCACCCAGATTCTGCACCATTGGAACCTTTACAGTGGTGTAATACTCATTCTTCTGAAGTCTTTTTCTTATTGTGCTGAAAGTGGAATGTGGCATGTCCAGTTTCTTGGAAATCTCTATATCAGTAAGTTCGGGGTAAACAGTGAGCCCCCAGAGAACTAGCCCCTCGTTTTTCGAAATATTCGATACCATGTTGAGGTGCATATATCGGATAGATAAGAACTTTTCGTCAGAAATAGTTACCATTATTACGAATTTATACTTGATTATTAGGATTTTTACATATTTTTTATTTTTGATTTTATTCACATAATTATTCTTTGAATATACGGGCTTATAAAATTAATTGACTTAACATTTATATATCTTATTATTATTCCCATGATTCATAGCGCTCATAAAACTTTTTGTTTTTATGGGGGGGTATAATGTCAACAGAGTCTGAGAATGATTGTGAACATCCTGAAACATCAAAGGAAATTAAACTGGCAGGTAAGCTGGTTGATGAGGTTCTTGAACTTTGTGACGAGAATGTTTTTGGATGCTATCAATGCGGCACATGTGCTTCAGGCTGCCCTTTTGTAGAGGAGATGGACCTAACGCCGGACGAGGTTATACGGCATATTATCCTTGATAAGAAAGAGGTATTGAATTCAAAGACGATATGGCTTTGCTCCACTTGCTTTATTTGCGCTGAGAGATGTCCCAGGGATATTAACATAACAGTTCTCATGGAGGCACTTCGCCAGATAGTATTAAGATTAAGTATCGATGAAACAGAAATCACATGTCTTTCCGAGGAAGAAAAGAAAAACATTCCCCAGATGGCATTTGTGAGCCTATTTAGAAAAAATATTGGTTGAGAATACTATGGACATGCTATATTACCCTGGATGCACTCTGAAGACTTCCGCGAAAAATCTGGAAACATCAGCCATGGCAATAGCCGAGAAACTTGGCTACAGGCTTGTGGAGATGGAAGAATGGAATTGTTGTGGGGTTGTTGCATCCCTTACAAGTGATGATTTGATGCATCATCTGGCCCCTCTCAGAAATCTTATTCATATTGAGGATCAGAAGCAAGATAAAGTTGTGGTGCTATGTGATATGTGTTACAATACATTGAAGCAGACAGATATCAGGGTCAAGGAAAGTCAAAGCGACCTGGACACACTTAATGATTTTATGGATAAAGAGAATGATTATAATAATACAGTTAATATAATGCATTTTCTGGAATTCTTAAGAGATGAAGTTGGTTTTGCTACTTTGAAGAAGAAGGTGAAAAAACCTCTGAAAGGTCTTAAAGTAATGCCCTACTATGGATGCATGTTGCTGAGGCCAAGGGAAGTAGCCATTGATGATGCTGAAGACCCAAAGATTTTTTCCGATCTGATTAAGGCACTGGGAGCCGAGGTTGTGAACAATCCCTTCAATATTGAGTGCTGCGGTTCCTACAGGACTATTGACCAGAAAGAGCTAACATCCAGGAGGGCCAAGAACATCTCAAGCTTTGCCCTGGAACATGATGCAGATGTAATAATGCTTTCATGTCCTCTGTGCAAGTATAATCTGGATGTCAGAGGAAAGGAAGCAGAATCCATGTATGATGGATACAGACAGCTCCCAACATTATATTTCACTCAACTTATTGCCCTTGCACTTGGCCTGGATGCCGAGTCACTGGGATTAGATTTAAATGCAGTTGACCCCAATCCAATTCTTAAGAAGAAAGGGGTGATTGATTGATTACATCGGAGGTTTTGAAATGACCGAGACAGATGTCGAGTGTGCAAAGCAAGACGAACCTATCCAGGAAGCTGGTAATGTGGAGATTTTCATCATGGGCAAAAGATATGAAGTGCCTGTGGGCTTCACCATAATGAAGGCAATAGAATATGCTGGCTATCAGTATGTCAGAAGCTGCGGTTGCCGAGCAGGCTTCTGTGGGGCATGTGCTACGGTCTACAGAAAGGAGAAAGAGCAAAAATTGCACTTTGCCCTTGCCTGTCAAGCCCTTGTTGAGGATGGTATGTACCTGGTCCAGATACCTTTTGTCCCAGCATACAAAGCCAAGTATGACATCAATGACCTGGCTCCTGAAGATAATATAATTCTTTCAATCTATCCCGAGATAGCCAGATGTGTATCATGTAATACCTGCACAAAATCATGTCCCCAGGATATCAATGTAATGATGTATATCCAGAATGCACTTCGTGGCAATATTACAAAGGCTGCCGAAATTTCATTTGACTGTATTCAGTGCGGATTGTGTGCAATGAGATGTCCAGCCGATATCAAACATTATCATGTTGGCCAGCTTGCACGTAGATTGAGAGGAAAGTACATAGACCCGGAATCAAAGGAACTCAATGCCCGTATGGAAGAAATGGACAAAGGAAAATACCTGGACGAGGTTGATAAAATGATGTCCATGGACAAGGATACTATTCTTGACCTATATAAGAAGAGAAAAATAGAGGCCAAGGGTGACCTGGATGAGGAGGTGGACCAATGAAGACCATAGACGGTTATCCGGATTACATGATGGAATCAATAAAACTTGTTGAGGAGAAACGGGTACAAAATCTCAAGACAGACGTACCTGCCTTGTCAATGGAGGGAAGGGCAGAAGTACTCAAAAAGTACCACCCTGATTTCATGGACAGCACAATACGGGAAGTCGCGCTGGGTCCAAACAAGGGTGAAAAAATTTACAATGGCATTGTAGATCTTCTGGAATCAAAATCCATACTGGAAACAAAGGATGTTGACCTCACAAAGATAGACTATGATGTAGACATACTCATTATCGGTGGGGGAGGAGCTGGAACCGTGGCTGCATTGTTCGCCCACGAGGAAGGCGGGGTTCCATTAGATAAAATTCTCATAACAACCAAGCTCAGACATGGTGATGCCAATTCAATGATGGCCCAGGGCGGAATTCAAGCCGCAGACAGGCCAGTTGACAATCCTGAAATGCACTATCTTGACATTTATGGTGGCGGTCATTTCACCAATAAACCAGAGCTGGCAAAAGCACTGGCAATGGATGCTCCCGGGATAATAAAATGGCATCTTGGTCTGGGTGTTATGTATGACCGTATGGAGAATGGCGAGTTCCAGGAACTTTCTGGTGGAGGAACCAGCAGGAACCGAATGCACAGTGCCAAGGACTATACTGGCATGGAGCTAATGCGTAATATCCGCGACAGGGCCAGGAACCTTGAGATTCCGGTACTGGAGTTCTGTCCAGTCATTGAATTGCTCAAGGATGACCAGGGCATTGTTTCTGGAGGAATTGCATTCAATATGGAAACTGATGAATACTATGTTATTCGGTCAAAAGTTACCATACTGGCTACCGGTGGAAGTGGAAGGCTTCATCTCTCCAATTATCCAACTACAAATCACTATGGTGCAACAGGCGATGGCCTTGTAATGGCCTATCATGCAGGTGCAAACCTGAAAGATGTAGATACAATCCAGATACATCCTACTGGCGATGCATATCCAGAAGCAGTGATTGGTATTCTTTCAACGGAAAAGATTCGAGGATTGGGTGCTGT
>DAOVXH010000067.1 GCA_030636255.1 Methanomassiliicoccales archaeon | reverse complement strand
TGTCTGCATGCGGCATACAATGAAGCTGCAACAACTCCCTCAATACTTCTACCGCGTATGAGGTTCTTGTTAACTGCTTTTCTATAAACCATGGCTGCTGTTTCACGAACATTTCTTGGCAATCCCATGCCGGAAGCCATTCTGTCCAGCTCGCTTAATGCGAATGCTAGATTTCTTTCAGTTGCATTGGAAACACGTATTCTGCGCTGCCATTTTCTCAGCCGATAAAGTTGAGCTCTGTTTCTTGTTGGGATGGATTTTCCATAAGAATCCTTGTTCTTCCAGCCAATTTCGGTGCTCAGACCTTTATCGTGAATTGTATAGGTCATTGGCGCCCCTGTTCTGGCCCGCTTCTCGCCCTGGTCTGCATCAAATGCACGCCATTCTGGCCCCTGGTCAATAAGCTGTTCATCTAGAACCAGCCCGCAATCTTCACATACTAGCTCGCCGCGATTGTAATCCCTTACCAGGTGCCCGCCTCCGCACTCTGGACATGACATTACCTCCTCTGCGGCTTCCCTTTTCTTTGCCATTTGTTAACCCCCTTCTTTTTGTATGTAGGTTTAAATTCTCCCGCATACAATGTTGAGTTCAGCATTCCAAACGCATCAATTTGACCCTTAGGCCTAATTGATACATAGGGTTCTTCCACCGGTCCGAATGTCCTTGCAACTTTACCAATTTCCTCTCCCCTGGAATCAAATACCGGGGTGCCTGGTCTGAAAATTTCCGAAGCCTTGAGGAGGATAGTTCCGTCATGAATGACGTTCTTCACGGTGCCTAATTTTTTCATGCTTTCCTCTTTACTAGGTCGAAGATAATTTACTGCGACCTTCATTATATTAGTACTTTTGGACTTCAAGCTAAGAACATCTTATATTTAAAGATTGCGCAGTTTTTAATATAGATTACCTCTTTTTCCATAGAAAATGGTTTATACCACGAAATTAACAGTCGCCGGGTAAGCTTTATATGGTTTTTGGCGAATGCTTTTTAAACTACTTTTCAGGAAAATTGTTGTTCGAACATTTTCATGACGCTCCCTCTTCAAGCCCGAAAGTATTTTTTGGTGCTGTACTATGCACTGGCGAGTTGATCTCATGGCCAGGGAATTTAAGGCACCGCGAGGTGAGGAATTACATTGCAAGAACTGGAGAATAGAAGCAATATACAGAATGCTGCACAATAATCTGGAGAATGCCGAGAGGCCAGAAGATCTTATAATATATGGCGGCACAGGAAAGGCAGCCAGGAATTGGGATTGTTTTGACGCCATAACCAAAAGCCTTAGAGAATTGGAAAATGATGAAACCCTGCTTATCCAGTCTGGAAAACCAGTGGGTATATTCAAGACATTTGAAAATTCTCCCAGGGTATTGATAGCAAATAGCAATCTTGTTGGTAACTGGTCCAATTGGGAACATTTTAATGAGCTTGAGGCAAAAGGTCTCATGATGTACGGCCAAATGACTGCTGGTTCATGGTGTTATATTGGAACCCAGGGCATAATCCAGGGAACATACGAGACATTCGCAGCCCTGGCACAGAAGCACTTTGATGATGAAACCCTGGAGGGCAAATTCTGCCTGTCTGGAGGAATGGGCGGAATGAGCGGCGCCCAGCCTTTATCAATAAAAATGGCTGGCGGAATAGGCCTTGTGGTTGAGGTTGACCCAAAGCGTATACAACGCCGTCTTGACGCAGGATTTTGCGATTACATAACCCAGGACCTTGATGAGGCTCTTGAGATGGTGGATAAGGCTGTTGCCGAGAAAGAACCAATGTCCATCGGCCTTGTTGGTAATTGCGCTGATGTGTTCCCTGAGATTCTCAATCGTGGTATAATTCCTGATGTGGTGACTGACCAGACATCTGCCCATGATGAGTTAAATGGCTATATTCCAAAGGGCTTTTTCGGCTCCAATCTTGCAGAATGCGATGAATTTCGGGCATCTAATCCGGAAGAATATATTGCCCAGTCCATGAAATCAATGGAAGAACATTGCCGGGCAATGGTTGGATTTCAAGAAAAAGGTGCAGTAGTATTTGATTATGGGAACAATCTCCGTGGCCAGGCCCAAAAATCAGGGTTTGAAAAGGCATTTGCCTACCCTGGATTCGTCCTAGCTTATGTTCGGCCGCTGTTCTGCCAGGGCCGTGGTCCTTTCAGATGGATTGCGCAAAGCGGCAATCCAGATGACATTCTTGCAACCGATAAAGCAATTATTGAGATGTTTCCAGATAATAAGCTGCTAATGAACTGGATTGAACTTGCAGAGAAACACTTGCCATGGGAAGGCTTGCCAGCAAGAGTATGTTGGCTTGGCTATGGAGAGCGGCATAAGTTCGCCCTGCGCATGAATGAGATGGTGCGGAACGGAGAAATAGGCCCAATTGCAATAACCAGGGACCATCTGGATTCAGGCTCAGTGGCATCACCATATCGTGAGACCGAGGGAATGCAAGACGGCACAGATGCTGTTGCAGACTGGCCACTTCTGAATGCCTTACTTAATTGCGCCTCAGGTGCAGACATGGTGGCACTTCACAATGGCGGTGGCGTAGGTATAGGTTTGAGTCAACACTCGGGAATGATGGTTGTTCTGGACGGTTCCGAACTTACTGATGAGCGCATCGAAAGGGTGTTCAAGAGTGACCCAGGCATGGGCGTCATACGCCATGCAGATGCAGGATATGACTTGGCAATTAAGACTGCCAAGGAGAAGGGCGTCAAGCTCCCAATGATGCAGTAATTGGTAGCCAGTTCTCAATTTCCTATATGGTAACCTTATTATATGGGTTCTCGTTTCATTGCTTTCCAACTGCCAGTGCAGTGTATTTCATTGCCGGCTAATATTTAGGAAGGATTAAAATGAAGCTTCCAAGAAAAGTGAGCATGTATTGCCCCAAGTGCAAGAAACATACCAGGCACGATGTCGAGAGGGTTAAGAAGAAGAGGGCCAGTGAACTTAAGTGGGGGCAGAGGCGTTTCAGAAAGGTTACAGCAGGATACGGAGGTTTCCCAAGACCAAAACCAGAAGGTCGAGAAAAACCAACAAGGCGAATCTGGCTGAAATACAAGTGCCCTGACTGCAAGTCCTATGTTCAACCAGCAGCCCAGAGAGCAAAGAAATTCGAGCTTACGGAGGAATAAGTATGGCCAAAACAACAGAAATTGCAAATGCCAAGTTCGTGGAAGTCAAATGTCCAGATTGTAGCAATAAGCAGATAATGTTCGTCAAGGCAGCAACACGTGTGTCATGCCAGGCATGCGGCTCAACCCTGGCTACGCCTTCTGGAGGCAAGGCTGCTATCAAAGGTGAGATAGTCGAGGTTGTAGAATAATGTCTGATGAGTTTTTTCCCGAGGAAGGAGATTTAGTAGTCTGCACAGTAAAGAGCGTGCGGAATTTTGGTGCCTTTGTTGAACTGGAGGAATATCCAAACAAAGAAGGTTTCATTCATGTGGCAGAGATAGCCACCGGCTGGGTCAAGCGCATGAGCGATTATGTTCGTGATGGCCAGCGTATTGTATGCAAGGTCATGAAGGTTGAGGAGGCCAAGGGCCATATTGATCTCAGCCTGAAGAAGGTCAATGCTCATCAGAAACGTGAAAAGATTCAGGACTGGAAGAACGAGCAAAAAGCAGTCAAACTTATTGAGATAGTGGCAGAGCGCCTTGATATTACCGTTGAAGAATTTAGAAAGAAATACGGCCCCAAGATAATTGAGGAATTCGGGGGTTATTACATTGCATTCGAGGAAGCCGCTGCAGAAGGCCAGCTTCCAAAGAAATTTAAAGGCAAGTGGGCAGAAGATTTTGTTGCTGTTGCCCAGGAGAATGTCACAGTATCCATGGCCAAGATTGATGGTATTATTGAAATGACCTGCCCTGGCTCTGATGGCATAGACAAGATTAAGTTGGCCCTGGCAGAGGCCGAGAAGCTCAGCAAGGGCGATGCAAAGATCATTGTCCAGTATATGGGAGCACCGAAGTACCGGATAACTGCCTCAGAAGACGAGTTCAAGGCTGCCGAGGAGCTTATAAGAAAGGCAGCTGATAAGGCTATTAGTGCAATAGAGAAGGAAGGCGGCACTGGCAAGTTTGAAAGGGGTTCTTAAATGAATCAAAGGATGACTAGATGCCTAGGGTGCGGTTCATACACACTCAAGGATACCTGCCCCAATTGCAAGGAAAAAACAGCATCTCCACACCCGCCAAAATTTTCGCCTGAGGACAGATATGGAAAATATCGCCGTCAGCTCAAGGCACTTGTAAGGGAAGAGGAAGCATAAACAAGAGGAGGTAAAGAAAATGGAAGAAATCATTATCAAGTATTATGAAAAACCAGAACTGAAGAATCCCATACTGATTGAGGGATTACCAGGTGTAGGAAATGTTGGAAAGCTGGCAGCAGAGCATTTGGTCTCAGCGCTGGATGCAAAAAAATTCGCAAGCATATTTTCAAAGCATTTGCCACCCCAGGTTCTGATAGAGGATACTGGCGTAGTAAGACTGGTTTCCAATGACCTATATTATCACAAGTCAAAATCAAAAAAGAACCACGACCTCATAATTCTGGTAGGCGATTACCAGGGCACCTCCCAGGAGGGCCAGTACGAGCTTGCCTACGAGGTTCTTGACATTCTTCAGGGATATGGCGGAAAGCTATCCTACACCCTTGGAGGCTGGAGCGTCGGAAAGATTGTTACAGGACCCAGGGTACTTGGGGCAACAACTTCACTGGAACTGGTGGAAAAGCTCAAGGCCGCAGATGTAGAATTTTCCAAGGATGAGCCAGCAGGCGGAATAGTTGGTGCCGCAGGACTTTTACTGGGACTGAGCCAGCTAAGAGATATTGAGGCAGCATGCTTGATGGGAGAGACATCAGGATATTTCTCAGACCCAAGAAGCGCCCAGAGTGTTCTTGAGTCACTGGCGAAATTGCTTAAGATGAAAGTTGATTTCACAGAACTCGAGAAACATGCAAAGGAAATAGACGACCTAACTTCCAAACTCAATGAGATGAAGCCAGCAGTAGAACCATCCGGTGATGAACTGAAGTATATTGGGTAAATTCAGTTATTAGTGGTCAGTAGGTAGTTGTTAGCTATCAGTGGCTAGTTGTTAGTTTGACGAGACCGGATTTTCCATTATCGTTGAAGTACCGCCAAATCCTAATATCTATGAACTGTAAACTAAAATCTATTTTCGATAGCGAGAACCAATATCTTCCTCAACCGAGTCCAGATATTCTGATATGTCCAGGCCATACTTTCTTGCAACAATCAGTGCAGCAACTTCCACGTCCACACCCATTTTGTCCTGGGTCTGATTGACCAGGGATATGACATCCTTGCTGGGAATGTCCTTTGTTGTGCTTATCTGGTCCACTATCTTGAGGAAAACACCCTTTGGTTTAACAGATGACTGGAGAAGTTCTGTGGTAGGGGCATAACCTTTTGGAACATTCACACTCTTGTAATCGAAGGTTGCTTTGACACTGTCCCCATCCAGAGCCAGCAGTTCGCTCTCCATACCAATATCAAGGAATTTTTGCGCTTCTTTAGGGGTAAACCACCGAAGATCCAGGGAGGCAGCAAATACAAATTCTTTCTCAGTGAGCGAACCCTTTCCCTTTTTCCGGAAAAGCTGTGAAAGCGCGACTTCCAGTTCACTCATCATACTCCTCCGTTTCTTTAATTTCTGTATCTTTTGCTTGTACAGAATCGGCATATCCGATGGTTCTGAAATCTCTGATTATTCCTTTAACTCCAGCATCCTCCAGGGCCTGAAAATCCTCTGGTATAACATGGGCCGAAACATAGACATTTGAAAATACGCTGGTCATGCTGTTAATATGGTCAATATTGACAGGAGTTTTGTCCTTGTGACTTCCCAGGTCCATGAGAATAATAGTATCAAGGCTCTGAAAGTCTTTCACAGCATTCACAAGCTGGTCAATGCTCATGTCTGCAATTTTTTTATCCCGGCTGATAATCTTGTCATGATAATCAATTGAAAAAATAATTTTTTCGGACATTTCTGCTGCATCTTCCAGCTCCTTGAGATTGCGAAGCGATTTTGTGCCGAAGATTACCTCCGAAGCATCACTGACAAAATGGTCCATCATATCCTCGATGTCCTGGGCACCAGCGTCCAGCCAGATATCCTTGAAAGCTGCCATCTTCTTTATGGTTGTGAGGTTCGGGGAGCTACGCTCCAGGCCGTCAATGTCCAGTATGAAAATCTCATCACTGTCCAGCTTCTGAACAATTTTGGTTGGATTTCGAAACTTCCCCTCTGAACTCTGAAGATATTCATATTTTCCATTCTCAACTATTGCAACCTTTCGATGCATTATTGTCATGGCTGGGATATGCTTCATGAGGATGCTGATGTGGCAAACCATAATAAATCATTCTAAGAAAAGAGTAAGAAGGGCTGCACAGCAGCCCGATTATTGATTATTTTATACTGTTTTTAAAAAAATCATGTCTCAACCAGCTGGCAAAGGCTTGTGACCTCCCGGTCGCCTTCCAGTATCTGGCTAATTTTGTCTACATTTGCTATGAGGCTTACGAACTCTCTACCGTCCTGGGACTTGTAGCGTTCAGCCTTTGCAAAAGCCTCTGCGTCGATGCTCATTTTCAGAGCGCCGCCACCACGGCTTTTTCTCACGTAGCCAACAAGCTGCGATTCTGCCATTTTTTTCACCTCCGTTTCTTTGTTATGCCCCTGGTAACGGAACTCCAGGAGCAATTCAACTAGGCGTGGAACCTATATAAAGCAAAACAGGGGGTCACCGAAATTAAAATTATTTTTATTCCCAACTATTAAATATATTAATTTATATGTCTGTCTTGGGACGCACTCGTGCACCTTTTGGGTGCATTGAATGATTAATAAAATATGCACAGGAGTGCACCAACTTAGTGGATGCTTATGGCATCCAGAGGATGGGAATGGAAGTAGAGGCACTCACCTTCCTGGTAGACATTGCCTGGATGATGATCATGGCCCTTATCCTGGGCTATGCCGCAAATAAATTAGGACAACCAGCCATGCTTGGGTATCTTTTCGCAGGCATGATAATAGGTCCCTTCAGCCCCAGCAAGTTAATAAACAATATCGAGGAAGTAGAGGCACTGGCCAGTGTTGGAGTTTCTCTGCTGCTTTTCATGGTTGGTCTTGAATTTTCTCCCAAGAAACTAAAGGATGTTTGGAAACCGTCGGCAATCAGTGGCACATTCGAAATGGTCATGATGCTTGCATTGGGCACGGTTGTTGGCCTGTTCCTTGGGTGGACGCTTATTGAGGCAGTTTTCCTTGGAACAATGCTCATGATTTCCAGCACAATCATCATCATTAAAGTATTATCAGAAACAGGACAGATGGACACCCTTCACGGTCGATTGCTTGTAGGGCGTCTGATAGTGGAAGATATAGGGGCCATAGTGGTCATAACCGCACTGTCCAGTCTTGTTTCAGAAGAAACATCAATGGTGGCAAGGATACTGCCAATCATAGTTGGAGTTATTTTCCTAATAGTAATCATACTGGTAGGTCGCAGGGTGTTCCCCAAGATAATTGAAAGTGTTAGCAGAGCTCATTCCAAGGAATTATTCTTGCTCACAGTATTTGGAATATGCATTGGCGTTTCTGTTGCATCGGAGATGTTCGGGCTGTCACTGGCACTGGGAGCCTTCATGGCAGGAATAATACTGGCAGACAGTGACCATCACCTTGACATAGAGAGCCAGATTAAACCGCTCAAAGATATTTTCCTAATAATTTTCTTCGTGTCTGTGGGCATGACCATTAATCTGCGGTATTTCTTTACAAATCCAATACCTATAATTGCAGTAATAATCACCATAATGGTGGGAAAGTCAGTGGCCAACAGTGTTACAACAAGATTAATGGGCTATCACCCGAAAACCGCCACCCAGGTTGGCATGAGCATGATGCAGATTGGCGAATTTTCCTTCATTATCGCAGGTTTGGGTATTACATCAGGCATTCTTGTGCTTGCAGACGGAACATATTCTGAAGTTTATTCAGTCATTGTTGCCGCAGCCCTGATAACCATGGTATTCACGCCATATGCGGTTCGTTCAGCGCCTGGCTTCTACAATCGCCTGGTCAAAATTGGCCTGATAAAAGTACGACCGGACGAGGAAGAGGTTGGACAGCTAGACCATGAACATGCAGAACATCGCCGCAGAGGGCCCGAGGATGCACCCCATGTTGTCATACTGGGCAATTCCCAGGTTGCCAATGAATCAATGAAATGCATGGACCTTGTAGGCCAGCATTACACTGTTGTGGACTATGACCCAAAGAAAATCGGCCTGCTGAGAAAACAAGAAAAGGACTGTGTTTACGGCGATGCAGCAAACGAGGACGTTCTAAAATGGGCCGGAATCGACTATGCAGACCTCATAATTGTGGCAATCTCAGACACCCTGGACGCAGAGAACGCAATAAGCATCTGCCACAAGCATAACCCGAATGCATACATCATAGCCAGGGCATACGGGAACTTCGACAAGGAAAGAATGTTAAAGTTCAGCAATGATGTTATTATTTCAGAAGAAGTGGCAGGAAAAAGAATGGCCTGGCATGTTTTACGAAATCTGGGGCTGGATGAGGAATCCATCAAGCAGGACATTGAGATTGTGGAGCATGAGCCGCAGACCCTTGAGGACGAGGACGTATCATCTTAATTCAATCTTAACCTGGATACTGTCTCCATCTTTTAGCTTCAGTTTTTTCCGTAACTGGCCTGCTGATATTATTTCCAGAACATCAGTGTGATGGCTCCTGTCAGGAATAATAATAGCACATT
>DAOVXH010000082.1 GCA_030636255.1 Methanomassiliicoccales archaeon | reverse complement strand
TGGAACTGACTAAGGGACTCCCGGTCAATCTGGGAAATTGCCTCATCAATGCCTTCTTTAAAATCTTCTGATACCATGAATTAACCTCTAAAATGCTTAACCAGATAAGTTCACTTCTTGAGGAATATCTCTATTGAAGAAACATTTGAAGACTTGCCATCATCATTCTCCAGGACCTCTGTTGTTATTTGGATGTCGTCTACTTTAGCTTCCTGGACAAAACGATTCCTCACTATCTCGGCAACATCAACTGCCTTGCTGATTGATTTTCCTCTGGCCTTGATTGTAACGTCTGCTGAACCGCTATTGAACTGTGTGGCCACTGCCAGCACATAGTTCATTGTTGGTTTCTTGCCTATGTACACTGTATTGTCTGGTTTATCGTCTGCCATGTTTCCTGCCCCCATAAATATGGATAATTAGCATCCTTAATTTCTATTATGTGTATATATAATTATGGTTATCATTCCCATGTTTTAAAGCCCATTGTCAAAAATGATTAAGTGTGGACTAACCAACCACTCTTTAAATATCACATCAGAATTGAGAGGTCAAAAATAGGGAGAGATTAATATGCCACAAGTAGGAACATTCATGCCAGTAGTAAACACCGGAAATGAGAACAGCAGCGTAGTAATCACCATTGAAGTGCCAGATGTAGCACTCTTTGGGATACTGCACAGTCCATTGATTGATGGAATATAGGAGAGATGAAAATGCCACAAGTAGGAACATTCTTGCCAGTCATTAATGGCGGAAATGAGAACAGCAGCGTAGTAATCACCATTGAAGTGCCAGATGTAGCACTCTTTGGGATACTGCACAATCCAATGATTGAAGTGATTTAGGAGAGATTAAAATGCCACAAATGGGAACATTCGTACCAGTAGTAAACACCGGAAATGAGTTAAACAGCATAGTAATCACCATAGAAGTGCCAGAAGTTGCACTATTTGGGATACTGCACAACCCATTGATTGAATATTAAATAATAATGGTGGGCTATCATTTCATTTAAGTCAGTGCAAGCCCTGGCTTATCCAATATCAATACCCACTGGACAGTGGTCGGAACCCATAATATCAGACATGATGAACGCATTTTTCAACCTGGGAAGCATCTCCTGGGACACGAAAAAATAATCCAGTCTCCAGCCGACATTTCGTTCTCTAGCTCTGGTCTTGTAATCCCACCAGGAATAGTTTTCCGGTGAGTCATCAAACTGCCTGAGTGTATCAGTGTACCCATGCTGGATAACCTTGTCAATCCATTCCCTCTCTATTGGCAGGAAACCTGAATTAATTTCATTCTCCTTGGGGTGGGCCAAATCTATTGGCTTATGGGCGGTGTTAAGGTCTCCGCAGAAAATCACTGGCTTCTTCTTTCTGGCCTTGTCAATAACCTTCAGAAATTCATCATAAAACTCCAGCTTGTAGACAAGCCGCTCAGGCTTGGCCCTGCCATTGGGAAAATACACATTGAACAGGAAAAAATCATCAAATTCTGCATTTATTACCCGGCCTTCCCTGTCAAATTCCTCTACCCCGATGTTATTTGAAACATTCATTGGCTTTTTCTTTGTGAATATAGCTGTGCCGCTGTACCCTTTCTTTTCAGCAGAATGAAAATACGCATGATAGCCAGATGGTTCTGCAAGGGTCTTGGAAAGCTGCTCTTTCATGGCCTTTGTTTCCTGCAAACAGAGGATGTCTGGCTCCTGCTCATAGAACCAGTCAAGAGCTTTCTTACGCTCCACGGCGCGGATGCCGTTCACGTTCCAGGAAATTATTCTCATGATTCACCAATTAGATAGGGAAGGCGCCGCTCAGTTCGCCCGTCAGTCATCACAGTTCAGCACAAATAGCAAATTCATCATGGCAGCATCCTGGATAATGACTTATTCAAAATTAAAGTTGTGGATAGTTTTTTATCTTCCATTTTATTCTCATGGTTGAGGTGAAAGCTTGCCAGAAGAAAAGAAAAATGGAAATGTGGTTGACGACAGCATGACCAAGGTGATGAACAAAATAGGAATAACTGGCATTGCCTCAGCGCTATTCACTGCCATACTAGGAGTTATAGTTATTTTGTATCCATTTGAATGGGAGCATCTCAAACTTATTATTGGTCTTTACCTGCTTATTGTGGGTGTTATGAACTTAACTGGGTATGTCATTTCAATGGTTGACAAGAAGGACGAGAACATCTACATTGAGACCGAGACACTGAAAACGAAGTGATTTTATTCAACTTAAAAAAGAAAACCTGCAATTGTATTTCTATGATGGGAATCAGTGTGACCCGAAAAAGTGCTCAGGCAGAAGGCTTGCCAAATTCGACCTGGCCAGGCAGGTGAAACGTATAGCTCATATTCCTGCCAATACCCTGGTTCTAATGCCTACAACAAAGAAAGTTATTTCAAGGGATGATTTGGAGCGCGCCAAGAAAAGCGGCATTGCTGTTTTAGACCTATCATGGAAGGCAACTGGAGATAATTTCCCAAAGAGCATTAAAATGTCCAGGCAGCGGGCATTACCGTTTCTTCTGGCAGCCAATCCAGTGAATTATGGAAAGCCATTTATCCTGTCCACTGCCGAGGCCTATGTAGCCGCCCTTGTGATACTTGGATACCGGGAGCAGGCAGAAGAACTGATGAACAAATTCAAGTGGGGGCCAACATTTTTCAGCTTGAACAAAGAACCACTGGAAGACTATGAGAATGCGAAAAATTCTGAGGAAATTATTGCGGCCCAATCCCTCTACATCTAATGCATTTCTTTAGGCAGAAGGTTGGGAATTCCATCCTCAATTGGATAATCAAAAGAACATTTGCCACATGTCAGGAAACCGGCCAGTATTTCTTTTTCGTCTTCCTTGTCAACCTTGAGGGTCAACTCACCTTTACATGTTGGGCAGCAGATTATGTTCATTAACTCGCGGTTCATGCTGCCAAGAAAGTCATAATACTCATTATAATTTTGGTTATCAATTCTCAACTTCGAGCAGGCGACTAGGGGGAAGGGTAGGAGCAAGCGCAGAAGTTGGGTGGGGGGATTCCAACTACTGGGGCGGGCTAATATATCAAAATGATAAACAACCACCATACTGTAGCTTTTTTTGATGTTATCTAGGTTAGCAAAGATATTATAAACATCTCCTGCATTTTCTATCACAGGGTGAATGAATGTCTCTCGATAACTTGAAAACACTGGATGTTACACTTAGCATGAAAGGAACCACGGACGCAATAAACAAGGCCATAGGCCAGCTCAGCGACGGCAAGTCTGCTGCTGATAAAGAAGCTCTGGCTGTAATTAATTCCAAACTTTTAGAAGTGGACGAGGCCTTTGACCGGCCCCTTGATGCTCCAGAAGTTTTTGTGACGCTGAAAGACATTGCCGGCAATGCTGGAAACAAGGACCTGGAAGGCTATTGCCAGGAACAGGTTAACATGTTAAAGGCCAATGAATTGCATTTCAAGGGATACACATGGCTTTATTTTGGAGACTGCGTGAATGCCACAAAATATCTAAGAGAAGCTGTGGAACTGGCCCCAACACATCCGGTTGCAGGAATTGACCTGGAGAAGGCCCAAAAAAGACTGGACAAGGCTGATGCAGAGATTGACAAGGCTGATGTTCAGATCGATAAAAATCCGGCAAAGGCAGATGCATGGCTGAAAAAGGCAAATGCAATGGTCATCAAAGGGCAGCTTCAGGAATCACTGACAGTTTATGACAAGGCAATAGCACTTGATTCACTGGACGCAATGGCAAAGAAGGGCGCAGCACTGGAAGGCCTTGGTAAGTTTGATGAAGCAATTAAATTATTCAATAAAGTCCTGGAAGTAAAACCAACAAGCCAGATAGCCAAGAAAGGTATGAATCTGGCTGAATATTTTGCTGAGAATCCAGACTTTAAATTATGATCAATCTATCCAGTGGGTAGATTGATTTTATTATTTTCAAAATGCTTAACGTATGTGGTCCAAGCTGAACGAACCAATACTGAGGCCCTGCTTGCTGTAAGTATAGTCAATCCAGGCTCTTGACTGCACATCGCAGATACCCTTGATTGAAAGGTATGTCTTGAGCTGTTCTACCTTGTATTCAACCTGGCCGTCCATGACACTTGCTATCATCTGGATGTCCTGGTCGTCGTGCATTCCCTTTTCTATGGAGAACATGGCCACGCACTTTTCTCTTTTCCTCTTACCGCAGAACGGTTGCAGGAACTTGAAGGCGGTGTTTGAATCCAGGTATGCAATAAGTGTTGATATGGATCTGAAGGCCATTCTGTAATATTTGTGGGTCTTCATAAGCTCCTTGGCCATGGCATCCACTTCCTTCATTATCTCCTTGTGGTCAGTTGGATCGTCCACATACACGACATTGTCCTCATCATCCTCTATGCCGATACTTCTGGAATAGGCGTCAACGAACTTCACAAGCCCAAGGCGCTCATATTCTTCAAATCCAGATACAATGTACATCATTTCTTCGCGTATCTCAGACGGCAGCTTATCAGTAATAACAAATATAGCAGGAATTCCCTTGGCCAGACCCTCGGCAATAAAGCCGTTTATTGTGACCTCTTTACCTGTGAACGCTGGTCCGTATATCAGAATATTACTTCCAAATGGAATACCACCCAATAGAAGGTCGTCCAGTCTTCTGTCGCCGGTCTTGACCTTTTCGATTTTAAGTTCTATCTTTCTCTCTTCCTCTCTGGATTCTATTTCGTCTTCAATCAGACCTTTCTCACGAACCTTGAGCTCCTCTTGTTTGGCACTTAAAAATTGCTCCTTTGTCCGGATTTCCTCTTCCTTGCGGTTTATCTGCATCTGAAGCTCTTCAAGTCTCTTCTTCATTTCATGGGATTCCATTGAGCCAGATTCACGCATTGCCTCCTCAAGCTTGCGGCGCTCCTCTATCATTAACTGCTCTCTGTAAACCATGTCTTCCTCGCGCCGGAGCATTTCCTCTTCCTTGTATGCCAGAGGTTCTTTAACTTGCTTGAGCTCTGTTTCGGCCTTTTTCAGTTTTTCATTGAGGCGCTGTATCTCGTCCTCTCTGACCATGAGGCTTTTTTCTTTAACCTGGAGCTCTCTTACTTTCCGCTCCATTTCTTCATTCATTTCAGAATCAGATTTGCCGCTGAGGTCCTTCTTCTCCTGTCGCAGCTTGTTGTCAATCTCGTAGTCGTGGAGCTTTTCTTCGATGTCCAATATTTTCTGCTTGAGCTCGCCTTCGGTTTTAATCCACCCTTGCTCTTTGGCGCTTAGCTCGGCAGCCAGTCTTTGCTGGAGTTCCATATCTGCCTCGCCGCTGGATGCGCCATTCATTAGTTTCTTGTCCAGATCGGCCTTGGTCTTTTTTAGCTCATCATCCTTGGCTTCCATCTGTTTTGTCAACTCAACAATATCCAATGCCAGTTTTTTAGCATCCTTGGCATCGTCCGGGAGCTTGTCCAGACCTTTTTCAATTTCCTCTTTCAGAGCCTTCATTGTCTCATCGGAAGTTTTCAGTTCTGCTTCCAGCTTCTCTCGTTTACCCTTTTCCTCGTCCAATTTTTTCTTAAGCGATTTGGCTGCACCGCCTTTGTCCTGCATCTGCTGTGCCTTGACATATTTTACAACTGCCAGACTTCCTTTTTTAACTTGCTGGACTTCATCTTCAAGCTGCTTGCGCTTTCTTATCTCCATATGTAAATCCTTGTTCAGCTTGGCAGTTTCTTCAAGTATCTTGATAGGGTCAAAATCTCCAGTATCAATTTTTTCCAAGGCATCGCCCATGGTCTTCTTGACCTCTTCCATTTCCACCTTCAGGCCTTCTATCTCCTCTTCCTTCTTGGAAAGGGCCAATTCTCTATCATCCAGTAATTTCTCACGCTCGGTTAGCTGCTTTCCAACAGGCCCTACAGGTTTTGCAGATTTAATTTTCTCGGGTTTGTCTCCAAGCCAGTCTTCCAGGGTATCATCTTCACCACTGAGCCATTTTCTAAGGGCATCCTGGCCTTCTTCCTTGGGTTTGTCTTCTTTCTTGCCATCTTTCTTCTTGGGGGCAGCAGCAGACTTCTTGCCATCCCCCTTCTCATCTTTCATCCAACTGTCCAGATCATCATCGTCTCCTTCACCAGAAAGCCAGCTGGCAAGCCCATTATCATCTGATTTATCATCTTTTTTAGAATTCTTGGCCGGGGTGACCTTGGCACCATCTTTTCCACCTAAAGAAATCTGAACCTTCTTGCCCTTCTTCTTACCCTTGGAAACGCCAGCGCCACCGCAGACTGAACACTTGCCAGTCTCAGAATTTATGGCACCGCCGCAGATTGGGCATTTCTTCTTGCTCTTGTCTTCTTTAGGCTTCGCTACTAGCATTCCTCACCCCTATTTCGAATATCAGTAACATATTGTAGGCATCTCATCTTATCACTTGGAAGGTTGCCCGCTGGACAAGGAATATGTAAATAGTGTAAAAATGTTTGGTTTTTATAATTCTAATAAATTGTCAGGTTTTTTATAGATAATAAGTATGGCATTCTCATGGATTATTACCAGGACATAATCAAACAATTGCTGGAAGGCAAGCCCAAGACAAGGGACCAGGTGCAGAAGCTTAAAATCCAATTATGCAGAAAATATAAAATGGACAAGCTGCCTAGCAATGCAGAGATACTGGCATATGTTTCCGAGGAGGACATGGATGAATTGGAACCTTTACTTCGCACAAAGCCGGTGAGAACCATCAGCGGTGTTGCAGTTGTTGCTGTTATGACCTCGCCACATGATTGCCCACATGGTAAATGCCGTTTCTGTCCTGGCGGCGTTGAAAATGGTACTGCCCAATCATATACTGGAAGAGAGCCGGCAGCATTGAGAGCCGCCACATGGAACTTTGACCCTCACGACCAGGTTAAGTCCAGGCTGGAGCAATTGGAAGCCATAGGTCATCCAACTGATAAGGTGGATTTGATAATCATGGGCGGAACCTTCACTGCCAGGGATGTGGAATTTCAAACTGATTTTGTCAAGGGATGCTTTGATGCCATGAACCTTGAAACATCGCAAACACTGGCAGCCGCACAAACATTCAATGAGACTGCTCGACACAGATGTATTGGCATGACTGTGGAAACAAGGCCAGACCATTTTTACGAGACGCAGGTGGACTTGGCACTGGACATGGGCGCTACAAGAGTTGAATTGGGTGTCCAGACTCTGAACGATAATGCCCTGAAAGCAATGGAGCGGGGACATGGAAGCTCAGAATCTGCAAAAGCAACACAAATTACCAGGGATGCAGGAATGAAGGTTGGGTACCACATGATGCCTGGCCTACCAGGCGAAACTCCAGAAAGTGATTTGGCCACATTCGATAAATTGTTTTCCGATGAAAGGTTTATGCCAGACATGCTGAAATTGTATCCGGTACTGGTTATTGGCGGCACTAAACTTCATGAAATGTGGAAGGCTGGAGAATATGAGCCGTATTCCCAGGATATCTTGGTGAAGCTGCTGGCAGATGTAAAAGAAAAATTGCCAAAATGGACAAGAATCCAGCGCATCCAGAGGGATATCCCGGTGCAGCTTATCGAGGCAGGCGGAAAAAAATCACATTTAAGAGAATTAGTTCAATGGGAACTTGAGGCCCGGGGAACAAAATGCAAT
>DAOVXH010000075.1 GCA_030636255.1 Methanomassiliicoccales archaeon | reverse complement strand
TTTGATGAAACGCTATCGGTGATTGTACCGATAACTGTCTCGTCCTCATTTCCAATTGGTGCGAGGTACATGTACTGTCTCTCTCCAGGGACTGTGAAGAAGTATCCCTCATCGAAAGTTGTGAAGTAACCATCGTGTGAAGCTGTAATCTGATAGTTTCCAGGGTAGGCAAGCATCTCGAAGCGACCATCCTCATCTGTTACTGCAGTTATCCACTTGTCCTCTCCCTCGGAGATGGACACAAGTGCACCTGGCAGTTTAACAGTATTGTCGGTTCCTTCCTCGAAGACAACACCCCAAACGGTTATTGTTGGTTCTGGCGTGATCTTCTCAAGGTAGACATCTTCTACATCTGTGTCACCGTAAACGGCTACTTGTACGTTCATGTTATTATTATCATAGTAACCATCTTTCTTGTAATATATGCTGACCTCGCCGGTGTCGACTGGGGAGATGAACTCACCGTTGATGTCTGTCATCACGGTAATGTCTCCGCCGGAACTGCCCTTGATTGTAACTTCAACATCGTTAATCATGATTGATGGTATTGCTCCAAGTTCCTTGACTGTTCCAGAAACTGTTGGCAGTGGTACCATAAGCTTGATTCCCATATTGGCTGTTCCATTGTCATCGTCACCATCGTCATAGAATGAATCCCATGTGATATTATTCCATGCTGGCAAATAACCATCTTCCTCGAAAGACAATGTGTAATTGTCCCTCACAGCGACTAGCAAATCGAACTGGCCTGCTAAAAGAGCACCCTCTCCTGTTGTTATGTTCTTCAGGATGGTAGAACCAGTATTGTTGATGGTAACCAAAACACCATCAATAGGGTCACCAGTTACATCATCGTAGGCATAACCGGTAACAGTACATGCTCCTGGCTCTTCACTAACACCAGTAGGGAGCATTGCTATCCCTGTCGCTATCATTGCTATGACCATGAACATGGCCAATGTCTTTCCCATTACTTCGCTTTGCATGTTAATCACTTTTCCATTTATGCTTCAGCGCCTTCTCATGAAGGCAAAGTGCCTTTAAAATATGGACCTTACTGCCCACATAATCAAAGGCCAATACCCCTATATCCTAGGGGACTGAAACGCTGTGAAGTAATTATTGTATATAATAGTGATGGTTGTTATTTATGTTAAATTAATTATTATAAGTATATACTATCTATATGATGTCTTGAAGTGCAGATAATACCGAATTGATATTTCTTGTTTTTGTATGTTCCCCTTCCTCTGCAGGCCAGGCACCATCATCTTCCTGAAGGTATGCTAGTCTATCAAGCAATTTTTGCCATAACAAGGACTCTCTGGCTATTTCATCTTTTTTCATGCAGTCCAGGCACCATGCAATGCAGGCAGAGTCCAGTTCTATAATATCCATTGTCTCGAGATATGCCAGTGCATCAGAGAATACCTGAACATCATTAATGCCACTCTTGCCAAAGACGGAAAGGGCCATCCAGGTGGTGTGAATGAAGCCCATGAACTTTCCATCTGGCGCCTGGTGTTCCTTGATAAAATCAATAGCTAGGCTTAAATCACCTTCAAACCCAGACCTCAGCAAAAGGTCAGTTATATCAGCAGTTAGCCAGAGAGTTGTTTTGTCATCACCAGGTATATCCCATGGAGGCGGCCCCAGGGGTGCAATTTTTTCATTTTCTGGCCATATTCCCTCTCTCTGCATTTCCATGAAATATCTGATACTGGCCTGGTATATATCAGACTCTTCCAAACCCAATTCCTGAAGCACGTGAACTGCCTGGGCAGTATTACTGAGGCAGCTGGGAAATCCCGGCCGGTCACCGTAAGGAAACCCGCCATCTGGATTTTGAATGGTCGAAAAGCCATTGAGAACACTGGCAGAGTCAAAATCCTGGCCAAAAATATTGCTCAATCTGGCCAGTTCAAGCTCATTACCATTTTCTGTAACATAATTTATGGACTTTTGAATGTCCATCAATTATGCTCCCTGATGAGTTCCTCTGCCCTGTCCATTCTAACTTTCTTTTCCTTAACCAGCATTGGAGCAATCATGTCAATAAGTTCCGGCGTGGCCTTTATGCCCATTTTCTCGGCAGCCATTGCCACCACATTCTGAGCATGGAGTGACATATGTCCTCTTTGAATTCCCTCTGTGGCAAGTGCTCTCATAGCTGCAAAATTCTGTGCCAGTCCCACTGATGCGATAATGCCGCCAAGTTCAGCAGCACTTTTGACACCCATTATTCTTACGCAGGCCTTTGCTGTGGGGTGTACAGCGGTTGCTCCTCCAATAAGGCCAACAGCCATTGGAAGTTCGATGCTTCCCACAATGTCACCGTTCTCATTCTTCTCATAATGGGTAAGTGGTTTGTAGCCACCTTCTTTCCAGGCAGCGTAGGCATGTGCCCCGGCCTCAATTGCCCTATAATCATTGCCAGTAGCCAGCACAACAGCGTCAATACCGTTCATAATTCCCTTGTTATGGGTTGCACATCTGAATGGGTCAGCAGCCGCAAAGGCATATGCTTCCAGAATTCCATTCACAACATCTTCGCCTCCAATGGCCTCCTTAGTAAAAATAGCCTGGACCTTGGCCAGTCTATGCACTGCCAGATTTGAAATGATTCTCAGATATACCTTGCCGCCAGTTATCTCCTCAATCCTGGGTGAAATGGCTTCTGCCATTGTGTTCACAGCGTTTGCGCCCATGGCATCCAGGCAGTTTACCAGCAGGTGATTGATTATCATTGGGCCATTGATGGAGTCGATAATACGTACTTCCATGTCCCTTGCTCCGCCTCCAAGCTTTACCAGCATTGGATCCTTGGAATTGGCCAGTTCCAGAAGCTCGGCCTTGTGCTCAAGTATTGCAGCCTTTCCCTTTTCCGTATCCTCAACATGGGTGAGCTGAATTTGGCCAATCATGATTGGCTCGGTTGCAGAGGTCTTGAAACCTCCAGTCTCTCTGACAACCTTGGCTGAATTGGATGCAGCAGCAACTACGGAAGGTTCTTCGGTTGCCATTGGAACAAGGTATTCCTTGCCATCCACAATGAAATTCGTTGCAATTCCCAGAGTCACTGGCATTGTGCCGATGACATTTTCTATCATCCGGTCTGCCTGGGCAGGTTCCAGTGCTCCGGTCTTTGCCAGTATCTGTATCTCTTCATCACTGAGTCCAGCAAATTCCTGCACATGTTTCAGTCTTTCTTCTATTCCCATTCTGTAAAATCCGCTAATATTGGAGCTAGTCATATGAATTCACCTATAGTCACAGGCCATAGTTTTGTACAATAAAAATCTTGGGTAATCTTTAAGATAATCAAATCTATCTGGTTTCAATAGAAAAGGACTGTTTTATTTATGGAAGGGAAAATTGGTTTTGACAATGAGTTATATCTGAAGAAACAGACAAAGGCCATACTTGAACGGGTGAAGGAATATGACAACAAACTTTACCTTGAATTTGGTGGAAAGCTTATCTTTGATTATCATGCGTCAAGGGTTCTACCTGGCTTTGACCCAAATGTGAAAATTAAACTCCTTCAACAGCTGAAGGACAAGGCTGACATCATTCTGTGTATCTATGCTGGCGATATTGAGAGAAGGAAAATTCGTGCAGATTTTGGTATTACCTATGATGCAGATGCCTTGAAATTGATAGATGACCTAAGGAGCTGGGGAATAGACATAACTGCAGTTGTCATAACAAGATTTCAGGACCAGCCAGCCGTTAACATATTCAAGAACAAGTTGGAGCGGCGAGACATAAACGTGTACACCCACAGGTTCACCAAGGGATACCCCACTCATGTGGATGCTATTGTTAGTGAGGAAGGTTATGGTGCCAATCCCCACATACCTACTGAGAAACCATTGGTAATAGTTACTGCACCAGGACCAGGAAGCGGCAAGCTGGCAACATGTCTTTCCCAGATGTATCATGATTATAGGCAGGGCAAAAAATCTGGATATTCCAAATTCGAGACCTTTCCAATATGGAACATTCCCCTGAAGCATCCAGTAAATGTAGCCTACGAGGCCGCAACAGCTGACCTGGGTGACTTCAATATGATTGACCCACATCACATGAAGGCCCATGGTGAGGAAACCGTGAACTACAATCGTGATGTAGAGGTATTTCCAGTACTGAAGAGTATCCTGGAAAAGATAACTGGCTCTGAATCACCATATCAATCTCCCACAGACATGGGAGTCAATATGGCTGGATATGGCATTGTTGACGATGACATTGTCCAGGAAGCTGCAAAACAGGAGATTATCCGCCGTACATTCAGATATAATTGCGAGTACATGATGGGCTTCATAAACAAGAACACTGTGAAACTATCTGAACATCTAATGGAGCAGATTAATGTAGTTCCAGAGGATAGAATTGTTGTAATTCCAGCCAGACAGGCCGCAGACTGTGCCAAGGAGCAGGGAAAGGGCAATAAAGGAATCTATTGCGGCGCAGCCATAGAGTTGAAGGACGGCAGAATAGTTGTGGGAAAAAATTCACATCTGATGCATGCCTCCTCAAGCGTTGTACTGAATGCTATAAAGGTATTGGCCGAGATACCTGACAGAATACATATTTTGTCTCCCAACATAATTAAATCCATAGGTGATTTTGAAAAGGAGATACTGGAGGAGAAGGCAGTGAGCCTGAACCTCAATGAGACACTCATAACCCTGAGCATAAGTGCAGCCCACAATCCCACCACCCACTATGCCATGGAAAAGCTCAAGGAACTCAAGGGCTGCGAGGTTCATCTTACTCACATCCCCACCCCTGGTGATGAGACCGGGTTCCGAAGATTGGGAGTGAACCTGACCACAGACCCAATTTTTGCATCCAATGACTTGTTTTACTAGCAATGGCGCTATCTTTAAACCACATAACGCTATGTTCGACGTCCGTGTAACAATGAAATACATAATAGTCACGGGCGGCGTTTTATCTGGTCTAGGAAAGGGAATCACTGCATCATCCATTGGCAGGTTATTGAAAGGTAGAGGCTTGACTGTAACAGCAGTAAAAATCGACCCATATTTGAATTGCGATGCTGGCACAATGAGCCCATTTCAACATGGGGAAGTATATGTTCTGGATGATGGTGGAGAGGTTGACCTGGACCTTGGAAATTATGAGAGATTTTTGGACCTTAACCTGTCCAGCGACCACAATATCACCACTGGCAAGGTTTACAAGAAGGTCATTGAAAAGGAAAGGCATGGTGACTACCTGGGCAAGACAGTCCAGATAATTCCACATATTACAAATGAGATTAAAGAAAACATAAAGCGTGTTGGTGAAGAATCCGGCGCAGACATAGTTCTGGTTGAATTAGGCGGAACCGTTGGAGACATTGAATCCATGCCCTTTTTGGAGGCTGTCAGGCAGCTATTCAGAGAGTCAGGAGGCAATGAGAACTGCCTATTTGTGCATACAACATTGGTTCCTATCCTGGGAGTAGTAGGCGAACAAAAAACCAAGCCAACCCAGCATTCTGTGAAAGAGCTACGTGCAATCGGAATCATTCCTGATGTAATTGTGGCTAGAGGAGAGAGAGTCCTGGAATATGATATTAAACGCAAGATAGCACTGTTCTGTGACGTACCAATGGAGGCCGTGGTCAGTGCCCCGGATGCTGAATCAATATACCTGGTGCCCAGCATATTGGAGGAACAGGGTTTAACAGATTACATACTCCACAAGATGAGAATTTATGCTCCAAAGCACACAATGAGGAAGTGGAATAATTTTGTCAAAAATATTGTTATGAACATGCAAAACCCCTGTGCTGAAGTGGAAATTGCTATAGCTGGTAAGTATACCGATTTAAAAGACTCCTATGCTAGCCATATTGAGGCATTCCAGCATGCTGGCTCCGAGGCCCAGGTCAAGGTAAAAATAAGATGGATAGAGGGCGAAGACCTTGATGTGCAGGGTGCCACCGGATTATTGAAGGGCATTGACGGTCTCCTGATTCCAGGTGGCTTCGGCGACCGTGGAACCGAGGGAAAAATTGAGGCTGTAAAATATGCCAGAGAGAAAAAAATACCTTTACTGGGCGTATGCCTGGGATTCCAGCTGGCAGTTGTGGAATACTGCCGTAATGTTATGAAATGGGAGGGAGCTAATAGCTCTGAATTTGATTCCAATACCAAGTATCCTGTTATTGACATATTGCCTGAGCAGGAAGATGTTACAGATATGGGTGCAACAATGCGCCTTGGAGCACATGATATTAAGCTTGTTCCTGAATGTTTGGCTCGAGATATCTATGGTGGCAAAGCCACAATATCTGAGCGCCATCGCCACAGATACGAGGTCAATCCTGAATTTATAGAGCAAATAGAAAAATCCGGGCTGCGGTTCACTGGCCGTTCAAAAGATGGTATTCGTATGGAAATTGCTGAGTTGGCAAAACACCCCTATTTCATGGCAGTGCAATTTCACCCAGAGTTCAAATCAAGGCCGGAAAACCCTTCACGGACACATCTTGGCCTGGTCCGAGCTGCGGCTGAGTACAAGTCCAAGAAAAAGAAATAGCCTTCCAGCTATTTGATTTGAAATGATGTTTTTCAAGATTCGGTTCAACTCTTCATTATTGCCAGGAGGAACAGGCCAACTGCGCCCAGACCGCCGACAACTGCTGCACCCAAGAAGATGAGGCCAGGATATATCACAGAGTCCCAGAGAAACAGGTCTGCTGGAATGAACAGGTTCATGTAATCCATAAGGAAAACCAATACACCTAATACAATACCTCCAACAAGGAGGCCAGCTCCAATTCCTCTGCTTTTACCACTGCCGAAGTAGACAGTGAAGATACCTGCGCAGAAAAGTCCCAATCCCAGTATCATCATAAGTACAAGCAGAAATATCCAAAATGTGTCTTCCATTATTTCACCTCAGAACTTCATGCCCGTCAAGGTCTTTGTGTCTATTACGCCAGGTATGGTCCTTATGTTGTCCACAACTACCTGGCCAAGCACATTAAAATCATCAGCATCAATCTTTGCGATGAGGTCGTACTCACCAAAAAGTGGGTGAAGTTCCACTATCTCCTTTACTTTCAGAAGCTCATTGTAAACCTCGTGTTCCTTTGCTGGTGCAGTTGAAATCAATACAAACCCTACGGCCATTTGCTCACCTATAACTGATATTCATTTCACACCTATAAAGGTTTCGTAATTTCAAATATATACTTATTAATCAAGATAGGCCGATTATTTTAACCCATTCGTAAAACGCAGTCAAAACAATTAACGGAACTACCAGCATGAGAAAATCATCATCTAATGGCAGCCGGGGCTTTTCAATGGCTATTGCAGAGGCACTAGCAACAGCCCCCAGAACCATAATCGTCACCAGGCCAATATCAGAGAAGGCCAATAGGCAACCTAATACTATCAGAAAATAGGCCAGAAGTGGAATATGTGGATAATATTTCATTTTCTTGCGCTTCCGCATCTCGCCAATAAGAGGGTCCACCCACCCAATACCGAATACTGCGCAGGCAACGAACATTGGCTGGAAAAAGGCAAATGCCAGTGTTAATCCAAGGCCTGCCCAGAAATAGGCAGATAATTGGCCTCTCTCGTATTTCCGCATGCCAAAGAACACTCTTCCAGATGCAAGTCTAATTGACTCAAGCACAGTCAAAAATGCCAGAGTCAGGATAACCCAATAGAACTTGGGCAGGCCCCAGAATATCTCTGGCACAATGTAATAAAGCAAAAATAATGGCGCGCAGAGGTGGAACAATCTCCTGAAAAGGTGGTCCCTGTCCATGGGTGGATATTGGGTTTGGAGTCATATATATTTTCGTGCTTCCAAAAATTCAGCTTATAAAACGTGGGAAGAATGAGGAATCGGCCAATCTTATAATCCGCCAAACAGATTAAAATTAGTTATTAATTAGATTCACTAGTTTGGCGATTTCGTTGAATTTCATCTATTGGCACATTGTAATAAATGAAATTCAACTTATGCAATGGCGCACAGCGACATTGCTCTTTCTATTTTCAACTTCAAACTTAATTCAATAACGAAAATAGACCTTTGCTTTATTTTCGCTAACAAACAATAGCTAATAAGAAAAGAAAGCGCCATTGCACGGACTTGAACCGTGGACCTTCCGGTTAACAGCCGGATGCTCTACCAACTGAGCTACAATGGC
>DAOVXH010000033.1 GCA_030636255.1 Methanomassiliicoccales archaeon | reverse complement strand
TGAAGGCTTCCTCATGTTTGAGGGCGAGACAGGACTGGCTCAGGCATGGGCCAAGGACAAGAAGCTTCCAGACCCGGTGGCAAATGAAGTTCTGAACCTCATAATGCGCAATTGCATCATGCAGGGCGTTGTCATAGCCAGAGACATGAGACTCCCACCACCAATCCAGATGCCACAGGTCAAGGTTGGCGGCCAGGGCGCACCTCAGCCTTATAATGGGGCAGAGTTCGGATAAACGATTATGCCACTATTTCTTTACTAAGTTGTGATTTGCCTTGTATCTTGGCTATCTTGTTCAATCAATTTTTTATAGCCATGCTTCCAAAGTAAGTAAACAATTATTACAAAGTCCAGTACGAAGACTATGGTCGTGATTATCAGGAAATCATAGTATGAAATGCTAATCAAAGATGCTTTCACCATCAATCCCAGAGGAACATATATTCCAATGTTCACTGTTGCTGAAGTAATGAAAATCCACTTTGGCTTTCCAGTACCAATGAAGAATGATTTCAAAATGGAACCTAAGCTGAACAATATGTATGGGAATATCAAAATCTGGAATGTCAGAACAGAGTAATCGACAACTTCTGGGCTTGCTGCAGCATTGAGCCATGCAGAAATAGGAGCCCAAACAAAGTTTCCAATGATAGCCCAGGCTACCATGTAGATTCCGACAATAAGAAGAGATGCTATTTGAATGTCCTTCATTGCAGTATAATCCTTTTTCCCATAGGCATTTCCAACAGCAACATTTGTAGATTCGGCCCAGGCAAGAACAGGAATTAAAGTAAGCACCCACATCACCCACATGGCTGTGTTATAACCACCTATTGCACTGGACTCATAACTGCCAATAAAATTCACAACAGCTATGACACCAATAATATAGCCTGCATTTCTGACCAGGGATTCTAAACCAGTCCATCTTCCAATCTTGTAGATTGCCTTGGCAACCTTCTTTTCAATTTGGAAATCAATTTTAACTTCTTTACGGACTAGCCACCAGAATACTAACCCAGCGATTATGAACAAAGCTACATTCGCAACAACTCTATCCCACGCAGAGCCCATTAGTCCAAGCTGCATAGAGAATGAAAAGTTAGAAATGAACATGGCATCAAGAATGAAGTTGATAGCAACACCTATGAAGGCAAGTGATACTGCCAGCCAACCCCTTCGCATTGCTTTAATCGAAATGATTAAGACCGTGCTCATCGCCTGAAAAGGCATGGCAAGAGCTATGACTCTGAAATATTGTCCTGCAAGTGATTGGGCTTCTGCAGGTGTGTTTATCCAGTCGATAAATGAATCCGCGAAAATAGCCAGCATTGCCACGAATATCACAGTGATAATCATTTGCATAATTAGAGCAGTTTTAACTATTTTGACAACAGATTTTTTATCTTTAAAATTCCAGGCTACCAGTGCAAGAACTGCTAATGGAAACATCTCCAATATAACCTCAAGAGATACTTCAATTGCCTCGTAAGATTGATCAACAATAATGCTCTCGTAGGACATGTATCCTATGAAGTATCTATTCAACAAGCCATAGGCTGCTGGAATAATCCATGCCACTAGAATTAATAGCATATAATCCCAGGGGTAATGCTTGAACGCTTCCTGGAAAGTGTCCTTTATTCTTTTCGTATCAAATATTTCCATTTAAATCACCCCTCCACAAACCTTGAGCGGTTTCTGTTTTGTTATTTTCTGACTCCAATCATAAATTCCGCCTCTTCTCTTAAAAGTTTCATAATCGAAAACAATGTCCTGTTTGCTTGCACTAAGATTGAGTGGGTTTGTGGGAATAATTTCTATGGGACCTGCTGCTGAATGAAAGAAGCGACCAAGTGGATCCAGCATCAGATAGGATTGTCTCATTACCTCGTTGCTCTCGAATCTAGGTGTCGAGCCATTGTCAAGTACCATATCATTTTTCTGCGTGTATATAACGAACTCTTCTTTGGTAATAAGGAGCGGGGCGATGCAATGGTCATTCTCTCCCTTTCTTTCCATGACTTGAAAGACTTTCCACCTTTCCGGGTCTACAGATTTTATTAGTGGACGCATGTCTTCATGCATGTTCAACTTGGTTACAACAGTGTTTATTTTGAGTTTAAAATCATATTCTTTTATCAGTTTGGCTTTCTGGATAGAATTTGATATTTGGTTGTATGCACCTCTTCCCAGCCTGTGCTGCACATATTCATTGCAAGAGTCAATGGAGATGCCTATCCAATCAACATAATCATGGAATGCCTCTAAATTATCTTCATTCAGAAGAGCACCATTGCTAATCAATGTCACCACAAGACCGCAATGTTTTGCCTCTTCCAGAATCTCCATAAGGTAAGGATACAGAAGTGGCTCTCCCCCTGCAATATTCAATTTCTCAACTCCAAGTTCCTTGAGTTGTCTGGGAATCTGGAGTGCTACCTTTTTAGGAAGTGTTTCCTGAATGCTTTTAAAACCTGCAAAGCAATAAATACAGTTGAAATTGCATGCTTTGGTTATGTGCCAGTTTGCAGCTGGTGGCAATTTGCTCTTTGCTTTTAATGGCTTACGCTGGGCAAGTGAAAAACTAATCAAGGTTCTCATTGATTCACTCTTCCCTTAACCCAGAATTGTGCAATACCCCTTCAGCCGATTGGCTGAAGCATTGCTGGTCGTTCAAAAATCTAGCTCTATTATTATCATTTATTTTCATGTCCTGCGACTCCTGGAAAGGTACATCGAAAACATAAATACTTTGTTCATGCAGGGCGGACATTTTCACCCTCGGGTCTCGTGTAACTATCCAAGTATAGCATGAATTCTCAAGTATATTATTGTTTTCATCAGTTGTTTTTAGAAAACTCCTTCCACTTTCAAATCGCAAGCAGAATGCTCAATTTTTCCGAGCCACAATACTAACATAAGCAGCATACTTCCTGCATTTCGGGAAGCTGGCCAACATGCTCCTGTCAAACTTCACCATACACAGTCCGATTTTTCGGAACAAACCTTTCATTGGCAGTCTCGGAACAAGATGCGGCATTAGATAGGATGTCAGGAAAAAGTATTCAACCTTCTCAAGGGCCAGTCCATTCTTTTTCATGGACTTTTCCATGGTCTCGAAGGATAATGGGCGTTCACCTTCCTCGTGTGCTGAAGTAGTAACAAAGCCCCTGGTCCAGCTGGCAACAGGATTGTTTGCCAGTGGTTCCTGAGTCAGGAATAATCCGCCTGGCTTGAGAATCCTGGAAATTTCTAAAATGCACTTGTCCAGATGGTCAGGAACATGATGGAGTATTGCATTGGCCCCTACAATATCAGCCTCTCCGTCCTTCACAGGAACGTCCAGGGCACTTCCCTTGATATGGATGACCTCTGGCTTTCCCAGTCTTGGAACTATGTCTATGGATAATATTCTGGCCTTGGGATGCTTGGTTGCCAGATGGGTACCGAACCAGCCAGAACCACCTCCCAAATCAATTATCAGGTCTGCAGAATCAACCATACCAGATACCTCTCTGGTAATGGCCTTTATGCGCTTCCAGCCTTCAACTTGAATTGGTTTGTCAACCTTCCATTCCACTTCCATAATAACAGGTGGAAAACCCTGGCCAATATATAAAAAGTTTTTCCACAGCGATTACTTGAAAGTTGTTAGTGATTAGTTTGAAGCCAGCTCACCTAATATTGTAGAAATACCCTCAAATGCTAACAACTAAAAACTAATTACTAACATCTAACAACTGTCATCTAAAAATTCAATGGCCAGCCTCAGTGCTGCCCTGACACTTGCGGTCTTGATTTCCTCTCTTGTGCCCTTGAAATGTGATTCTTTGGAAATCTCATCATCTTCACTGGCCACTGCAAGAAAAACAGTTCCAACTGGCTTTTCCGGGCTTCCGCCGCTGGGCCCCATAATGCCTGTGATGGCAATACCAATATCAGAAACAAAGTGGTCGGTTATCATTGAGGCCATAATCAGTGAGGTCTTTTCACTGACTGCGCCATTCTTTTTGATGGTTGAAGCTGGAACACCCAGAAGTTCTACTTTTATGGTGTCCGAGTATGCTACCATGCCTCCCAAGAAATACAGGGACGAACCAGGAACATCTGTCAATGTGCTGCCAAGAAGCCCGCCTGTGCAGGACTCTGCAACTGCAATGGTCTGGCTCTTAGCTGAAAGAAGGTTTCCGAGTTCCTCGGCATAATTTGCTGACATATGGTCATCTACTTTTTTGGGTTTCATTGCACATCACCAGCTAATTCTTTCACACGATTTGAACCGTCAATCTCTTCCATGACCATTATTGTGCCTTCAGGAACAAGGCTCTGCCAGTCTCCTTCTTCCACCATTGTTTGCCTTACTTTCTTGCCGGAATACTTCTCCCGGTCATAGAGGGCAGGTCTGCGCACTTCTATTCCTGCTTCTCGGAAAAGCCGTGCAGTTAGGTCATTATTTGTGTAAATGGCGTCAAAGGGCGGTACAAGGCTCTTTACATGGGCCACCCAGACTGAATATCTGTGAATGTCCACAATTGGTATGAGATAGTAATTGTCAATTCCTGCCTGGTTCAATGATTCGGAGACCATGAGATGTCGTTCTCCGGCTGTGAATGGATCCTCAAAAGTATAGCTTTCGTCGGCACTTCCAATGCCGATAATAAGTTTATCAACCTGGCCAGCTATTTCTTTGAGTACCTCAAAATGCCCCTTGTGAAATGGCTGAAAACGTCCGATTATAAGACCTCTCATATTATTCCTCTCATGCAGGTATTATGTCCTTGATTGGTAAAGGAGATGCATTTGTTTTCGGTAGAATGGCTGCCAACTTGATTAGCAGTCCTTCTTTCTTGGTTCCCTTCACCAGGGAATGCTCCAGAACATCACTGAGTGTCTCAACCGGAATGACCTTTATTTTGTCAGCGTATTTGTCATCAAGGATAACATCACGCATGTTTGCCTTTGGTATAAGCACGGTTTTCAATCCCATGGCCGCAGCACCTTCAATCTTGGCTGTTACTCCGCCAACTGGCAGTACCTTACCACGGACACTGAGTGAGCCTGTCATTGCAACACTCTGATCCACCTCAATGCCTTCAAGTGCAGAGAAAATTGCAGTTGCAACAGAGATGGATGCCGAGTCACCCTCGGTGCCAGAACGACTTTCAACAAATTGAACATGGATATCATGGTTGGAAATATCAGTTCCAGTCATCTTTTTGATTAGAGCAGAAACGTTTTGCACGGCTTCCTTGGCCATCTCTCCGAGGCGGCCAGTGGCAATAATCATACCACCATGCTTTTTCTGTGCCGGAGTTATTTCCGCGGCTATTGGAAGCACCATACCGGAGTATTCAGCCAATGAGCCATCGCCTGCGAACACTGCCAGTCCATTGACAAGGCCAATGGCTGTGCCCTCTGTCTGAAGGGTGGCATATTCCTTGTTCTGCTCAACATAACGGTCAGCTATCTGCTGCTCAAGGGACCTGGCAACTCTCTTGGCTGCCTGAACCTCGACCCTTGTGGTCAATGGAAGATCTCTCTCTTTGGCTATGTCACCGGAAACCCGGATTAGGCCTCCAAGTTCTCTGAGTCTGAGGGTCAAATGGCCCTTTCTTCCAGCCCTTCTCTGGGCCTCGCGAATAATCTCAGCAACTGCTTCTTTGGCAAAATGTGGTATTTTCTTGTCTTTATTGACTTCCTGGGCCACGAACCGCACTAGTTTCTTCCGGTTCTCCGCAGTATCTGGCATTGTGGTCTTCATGTAGGTCTCATAGCCATATCCACGTATTCTAGACCTTAGAGCAGGGTGCATTCCGCCGTGTTGTATACCGTTCTCGTCCCTGGCCCCATAAATTGAGTCAAGGTTACCGGCTGCAACAAGCACGAAATCACATGGGACTGGCTGACTTTTCACCATTGCGCCGGAGCTTCTCTCGCTCTGACCGACAATAGGGAACTTGCCCTCCTGAAGTGCTGTTAGGAGGCTCTGCTGGCTCTCCATCTTAAGCATATTAATCTCATCTACGAACAGGATTCCTTTATTTGCCTTGTGAATTGCTCCAACCTCGACACGGTCATGTTGTGGTGTCTCCAATCCGCCGCTCTGGAATGGGTCATGCTTTACATCGCCCAATAATGCGCCTGCATGGGCTCCAGTTGCGTCTATAAATGGTGGCATATCCTCAGGTTGATGGCTCAATAATAGTTTTGGTATTGCTCCAACGTCCCGACGTTGGCCTCCAGGCATCCTGGTTACCATGTATATGAAAACTGCTGCCAGTATACCGAAGAATATCCACATTGGATTGTGCTCCGGGTCAATGGCGAACATGATAATTGCGAATCCTACTATAAGGAAAACAATAGTAAACATTGTCTGGAGCTTCTGGCTCTGTCTCTGCATGACCTCCTGCTTCTGGGCCTTGACTATTTCCTTGCCCTTTCCAACAGGAACAATTTTGATAACTGGCTCATTGGAATCCTCTGCATTTGGGTAGGCAATAACATCTTCCAGTTCACCCTTTGGCAGATAATCAATCATAGAGTTTGCAAGCATGGATTTTCCAGTGCCCGGTTCTCCAATAAGCAGGACATGACGCTTCTGCTCTGCTGCCTTCTTGATAACATATACTGCATCATCCTGGCCTATAACCTGGTCTGCCTGCTTAGGTGGGATTTTTATCTGGTCAGTAGACTCGAATTTGAGTTTCTTAATCCACTCATCGGTTGGCAGTTCACAAAGCTCTTTTTCCATTTGTCCAGTGCTCCATTTTCTTACTGATATTCCTAATAACTACCTCATGGATATAAAACCTTCGCATGAATTTATCATGACTGATTATTAACTGAGATAATATGGATCAATAAACAGAATAATATTTTTGATGCGTTTAATAGAATTAACATTGTTATTATTATTAGGCAGCTATTTTGGATAGGATTATATAGATTCTTATATTATGGCTGGACAAGGTGAAATCGTGCAGAGAAAAATAGTCATGATAGGGTGCGGAGTTGTTGGCCAGGGTTTCCTTGAGATTCTGGTTCAAAAGAAGGAATTGCTGAGCAAGAAATTTGGATTCGAGCCAGTGCTGGTGGGAGTCTCGGATATGATGAAGGGCTCGGTCATGGTACCAGAGGGCATTGATATCCCAGCCTTCCTGGAACATGTCAGCGCAGGAAAGAAGATAGATGAGTTTTCTGCTCCAGGGGCAGTTGCTGGTCTAGATTCAATCGCTACTATCCAGCAGGCAGATGCAGACATCATGGTGGAGGTCACATACACAGACATTAAAACAGGTGAGCCAGCAACATCACATATGCGCGAGGCACTGAAAAAGGGCATGAGCATAGCCACTACCAATAAAGGCCCAATTACACTTCATTTCAAGGAATTATGCGGATTGGCAGAGCAAAATAAAGCCATTCTGAAATACGAGGGAGTTGTCATGTCCGGAACTCCGATTTTCGACCTGCTGGACTATTGCCTGGCTGTCAATGATGTTAAAGAAATTAAAGGCATTCTCAACGGCACAACCAATTTCATGCTGGAAAAGATGGAAGAGGAAAATATGGCCTATGATGATGCACTTGCTCTTGCTCAAAAACTTGGATTTGCAGAGGCAGACCCAACAGCAGATGTTGAAGGATTCGATGCACTGGCCAAGGTCATTATTCTGTCAAATGTGGTCCTTGGAGGAAATATTGGAACCGACGATGCCGAGAGAATCGGAATCTCCGGAATTACCATTGAGGATGTGCAGCAGGCCAAGGCAGAAAACATGCGATACAAATTGATTGGTTCAACAAAACTGGTTGACGGCAAGATAATTGCCTCTGTGAAGCCAGTAAAATTGCCACTCAGCGACCCACTGGCCGGTGTTGGCGGAGCAGTTAATGCACTAACATTCAGCACAGACCTTTCAGGTGATATTACCATTCAGGGCTCAGGAGCTGGTAAGATAGAAACTGGCTTTGCCATAATGATTGATGTGCTGAACATTCACAGGGAGTTGTAGGATTGCGCGGCGGATATCATGGCAAATACCTGGAAATAGACCTCATTACCGAAGAAGTTACCATAGGCGAGCCAGACTGGGATTTGATTGACAAATTTCTGGGTGGAAAGGGCCTTGGACTTGCTCTACTGTGCAAGCAGGATGATTCTCTCTCGGCCTATGACCCTGGAAATCCATTGATTTTCCTTACCGGGCCATTGACTGGCACCTCTATTACAACTTCCAACCGTTCATGCCTTGTTACCCGTTCGCCACTGACTGGCGGTTTTCTGGACTCACATGCAGGAGGCCATTTTGGCACAGCAATTCGCGGTTCTGGATATGATTATATTATCATCAAGGGATTCGCCAAGAGCCCAAAATACATCCATATTACTCCTGAAGAAGTCAAGATTCTAGATGCCAATGACCTATGGGGCAAGGGATGCTATGATACTGAGGATGCCCTGATAGAGCGGCATCCTGAATCTCGTGTTGCAAGCATTGGCCAGGCCGGTGAAAATAAGATTCGATTCGCATGCATTTCCACTGACAAGTACCGCCAGTTCGGAAGGGGCGGCGCAGGAGCAGTCATGGGCTCCAAGAACCTCAAGGCACTGGTCATTGAAGGCAAGGAAAAAATTGAGTTACATAATCCTAAGGAATTTCGCAGCCTGACAAAGGCACTGTCAAAGGATGTGCTGGCTCATCCCAATCGTCAATTAAGATATGATATTGGAACACCCATGTGGATTCGCATGGGTCAAGAAATAGGCGGATTCCTGCCAACACATAATTTCAAGTACGGCCAGTGGGATGATTATGAAAGCCTGACCTCGGAGACCATGAAAGATGAGCTAAAGTGGGAGACATGCTCCTGCTTTAATTGTATTATCATGTGCTCCAAACGTGTAACATATGACGGCGGGGACTTCGAAGGGCCAGAGTATGAAACAGCAGCATATCTTGGCTCTGGGTGCGAGCTTGCAGATGCAAAGGCAGTCTCAGAGGCAAACAGTCTATGTGATGATTATGGGCTGGACACAATTTCCTGCGGCGGGACAATCTCATTTGCAATGGAGGCTGCCGAGAAAGGCCTCTTATCACCAGAAGATAATGCCTGGATAAAGTTCGGCTCCAAGGACACGGTTTTGGGATTAATCAAGAAAATCGCCTTCCGTGAGGACATTGGTGACACATTGGCCGAGGGAACAAGGGCAGCTTCCTGGGTTATTGGTCAGGATTCAAGGTACTTTGCAATTCAGATAGCTGGAATGGAATTGTCCGGGGTGAATCCATTAGGATGTTACTCACATGCACTGAGCCTGACAACAGCAGACTTTGCCAGCCACACCAGGTTCTGGCCAATTTCCGATGAAATGAACGGCAATCTGGAGATTGACACACTGATACCCTACATATCGTCTGGCCATGATGATGGCAATATCCGAAACAGCATGATAATATGCGACTTTCTGCCATACGGCCTTGACAGACTGGCACCATTCCTAAACGCAGCAACCGGCAGGGATTATACTCCTGAGAAATTACTTGCCATGGGAGAGAGAATTCAGAGCCTTTCAAGGTTGTATAATATGAGAACTGGCCGGACCCACGCAGACGATATTTTACCTGATAGGTTCTATGAAGAAGAAAGCTGCTCCGGACTCATGAAAGGTAAGAAGATTTCCAGAGAATTCTTTGAATCCCAGGTTCAAGATTACTTCAAGCATCGGGGCTGGGATGAAGAAGGCAAGCCTACCGAGGAGACACTGGCTAGGTTAGGGTTGTCGGAGTTTAATGTAATTTCTGAGCAGCTATAAACGACTGCCCCTGCTTTGTCAAATCCTGGGCTGTAATGTTCAATGCCTCATGCTTGTCCAGATAGTTCTGAGTAAGCAATGGCATCATATTGTTTGCTTCAACATCTTCCCTTGGCAGGAAGTATTCCAGAATGTCCGAAGGATGCTCTCGAGACTGCTCACGGGCAATTTCTCCGCCCTCGTGCTTTGCTGAGATATTCGGCACCTGGCCTAATTGCAAAAGTTCCTCACGGCGATTGTATGGCTGGACAACTATGCTCTTGTATGTCTCTGTAATATGATGCTCGAATCTTACGTTTTCTTCAAGGCCGAATGCCTTTCTGACGTTCATGCTGGACTCGATTGTGGCATTGTCCACTGAGTTGGAATAATTGAACCCGATAAGCGGGGTTGTGCCATCTGGCCTTGATAATAAACGTGCTGCCATGAGTGTCCAGAATACTGCATATGGGTTATCATTGCCCATGAACACAGATATCTTGAACTCCATGTCCACTCCAAGCTTGTGAAGCATGTACCCAAGCATGACAGTGCCAGGGTTGATGTTCAGCACCTGTTTTACGCCGAAGTTTGTGTAATAGTACAAAAATTCATCAATCCATTTTAGAGCATGGGTATTTGGCTGACCAACACCTCCGAAGTATCCGGTTATTGTATCTGGACCTCCAAGATGAACATTTGAACCGTCAGTGCCTTTTGTATCCAGGGTTTCGCAGCGACTGGCCCCAATAATCTCGGTTGCGGCTGTCATTGCCAGTAAATCACCGTCAGCTTCCTGCTCCTTCATGAACCTTACACGGATAATACGACCTGGCATTAGGTCCTGATTTTGGATAGCTAGACGTGCTTCGTCCATGAAGAATGAAAAATACTGGCATGCTGAAATTTCCAGGGTTACTGCATTTTCATCATCAAAGGTCATTGTGTCTGCTTGTTCACCTAAAATTTTCTTGCGGTACTCTGGAATCTTGATGAAAGCGCCATTGTCACGCTGCTCCATTAACCAATTAATGTCCTTGAGATGTGGTGAGTTCTGGGCATCCATCTTTGCCAGGACTGTGTCCAGCTTGGCTGCCTCGGCTGCCTTGCGGTTTATCTCGTCAACACCACCATGCTTCTCCACCAACATTACCAGGTCATTTATCACCTGGCTATTGGTGTTCAACAGAAAATCATTCACTTCTTTAACACGCTCATCTGAAATTGCAAGTTTATCCCTACTCATGAGGAAGCCTCCCTTATTATCTACTGGGTATATGTTCAATAATAAAAACCCTATGCACCGAACTTGGGGTTCTTCCCGGCAAGGCCAGACAACATCTGCATGAGTTCGTGACCTCTTATGTGCCCGAGACCGCCGGACATTGCATCCAGTTCATTGAAACATTCCACAGAATCATGTCTCAATCCAGGTCCGTATATCAGAACCGGCACTGAATCCGCAGTATGGTCCTTTGCACTGCATGGTGTTGAATGGTCTGCTGTTACGCAGATGATGGTATTTTTCAGTTCCAGTATCTTTTCAAGTGACTCATCAATCCTCTGGATAAAATCAACTTTTCCAGGGACGTCACCGTCATGGCCATATAGGTCTGGAGCCTTGAAATGAAGCAAGACAAAATCATATGTTTCGAGAGCTTTAATGGCTGCCTCTGTTTTCGCATTGATGTCAGTATCGGTGGAGCCGGTTGCTCCAGGAACATCAATTATGTCCAGGCCAGAAACCTGACACAGTCCCTTGACAAGAGATATTCCAACAATTGCTGCTCCCTTTAGGCCATTATGATGTTCTGTGAAAGATGGAACATTCGGCGGCGAGCCAGAGCCACGGGCCAGTACTATGTTTGCCGGAGGTTTTCCCTCTTCAATTCTGGCAAGGTTCACTGGGTGCTGGCTGAGAATTTCATATGACATTTTGGTGAATTTATTTAGAATTCTTGCAGTCTTTTTTGATTCAGGAATATTGTGCTTTGACTCGAATATTTTACACAGCTCATGGGGGTCAATTTCGGTAATGTCTGGATGGAGGCCATGCCCTCTGAGAATCAGCACTGCACGGTGATCCACACCTTCCTTGAAAATTATCTCGATGCCCTCAATTTTTATGCCATTTAGAGCGGCAGCCAGCTTGTCGGTTTCCTGGGAAATTCTTCCGGCCCTGCGGTCTGTGACACACATGTTTTCATCCACTGTGGAAAAATTACATCTGAAAGCAACATCGCCCTTGTGAACTTCCAGGCCCTCTCCAGCAGCCTCGAATGGTCCTCTGCCGGTGTACACTTTTCTGGGGTCATAGCCCAATAATGCCAGATGTGCAGTGTCGCTGCCAGGAACAATGCCCGGAGCAATAACATCCATTAAACCTGATTGACCTTTCTTGGCCAGGCTGTCCATATTGGGAACTTCTGCGGCCTCCAGGGGCGTCATTCCATTGAGTTCCTGGCAGGGGCGGTCTGCCATGCCATCACATATTATCATCAGGAGCTTCATAGTATCCATATCATCACCAACCAAGCGATTATCGTCCCTGAGGTTATAGACAATAGATTATTTGTGAGTTTGGATACAT
>DAOVXH010000113.1 GCA_030636255.1 Methanomassiliicoccales archaeon | reverse complement strand
GGAGAATACATCCTGAACCGAGGGAGACCCTAAGGAACTGTAGCTTTTCCATGGGTTCATAGCATCTATTGGAGAATAGCATTTCACCCTTGTCCAACTTGTGTCACCATCAAGGTCAATAAGAGCATCTGGCAAGCTTGTATCACCAGGAATCAAAGGCATTGATATCATGTTCCAGCCGACCTGCAGCGGCCCAATGCTGTAACTTACTGGAGGTGGAGGAATATACTCGCCTACCCAGATATGTGGGGTTCCGGCAGTATAATTGGCAGTGATAATGTCAAGCCTTCCATCAATGTTAATGTCCACCAGCTCCATTGTGGTGAAGTCGCCAGACAGGAAAAGACCGTCCGAGACAGGGCCCCATGAACCAGTAATTTGCTGATTTCCATTGAGGCCAGTATCCAAACTTGAACCTGCAATAATATCCTTTGAACCGTCAATGCTGAAATCACCAACTGCCAGGCCAGTACTTGCCTCTGAAATCACATTTGAGTCAAATGTCCATGCCCCGGTGCCGTCCCCGAGCCAGGTATTCACTCCTGTGGATTCCGAAGCTCCAACAATGTCCAGCTTGCCATCATTATTGAGGTCAGTTATTTCAACGGAATAATATTGATTTGTATTATCTGGCAAGACACCAGATGATTCTGTCCATCCATCAATTGCATCTCCAAGGAATGTCTTGAGCCCGCCATCTGCTGCAACCAGATCAATTGCACCATCATGATTTATATCGCCTGCTTCAAGGTCATAATATGTGCCAGAGAATGGCAGGTTGAATTTCATCTCAAAATAATCAAGACCATTACCATTCCAGACAGCAACACCCGAAGAATCAGAACCAGCAGCTATGTCTGGGTTACCGTCATTATTGAAGTCTGCAGAAACAAGACCAAGGAATGTTCCAGCAGATGGGAGACCACATCCAGGTGGAAGCAAAACCCATGCTGAACCACCATCACCGGACCATGCTTTCAATCCAGCATCAGATGTTGATACAATATCCAAGATACCGTCTTTGTTGAAGTCTAATGAAATTAATGAATTATAATTGCCTGTTGTAATCGGACTCGTCAGGGCAGTCCAGTTTCCAGTACCGTCTCCGGCCCATAGTTCAATTCCTCCGCCTTCCATTGCATAGCAGATGTCAAGTTTCCCATCCTTGTTAATGTCTGCAATTTCAATATCATTTATCTGGCCAGAAGAAGCAGGAGGGTTCAGTTCAGCCCAGGCATTTACTGATCTATCCACTTCAGAGGACCAGACATCATGCTCACCAGTTGTGTTCAGAAGGCACATATCTATCCTTGCATCATTGTCAATATCACCAATTGAAATATCTATATGCGAATCCCCGGGCCTGAGACCATTTACCTGGCTGTACCAATTATTTTGGCCGTCACCGGTCCATATGTGTTCGGGAGAGTTATCACTTGACGCGATTATGTCCATGTATCCATCAATATTAACATCACTGACCTCAACACTAGTATATGAATCGCTCAAGGGTAGGGTATATGTTGTTGTCCAGACCCCCCAGCCATCTCCATTAGAGACAGCCATTCCATTATTGTTCTTGCCAGATGCCACAATGTCCAAATTACCATCAATATTAAAATCAGCAAATTTTACATCAGAATATGCACCAATACTTGGAAGTCCAATATCTCGCAGGATCCATGTACTTCCTCCATTGCCTATCCAGGCATCTACGCCATTAGAACCTGCGCCGGCAATGTCTGGCCAGCCATCATTATTGAAATCACCAGTTGCAACTCCAAAATACTTCAGACCATTTATTGAAGGAAGATTTGAACTTGCATCAGTCCAGGCACCGTTCCCGTCGCCCAGGAATACACGAATTGCCTGGATAGGTTGGGCACCTGCCTTTCCATTGTTTCCACCAATAATATCCAGATTTCCATCAAGGTCCATATCATCCAAAACAACAGAATAGATAGGGAATAGTGGTCCAAGATATTCATTCGGAAGCCCATTGGTTATATCGATCCAGGTTCCTGCACCATCGCTGATCCAGGCAAGCATTCCCCTGTCATAGCCTGCCACCATATCAGGGATTCCGTCATTATTAATATCTCCAAAGGCAAAATCATAGTAATCCAAACTGGTAGTGGGTGGAGAAAATACAGCCCAATTACCGACACCATCACCGGTCCACATGGAAATTCCACCATTAGAATTTCCTGCCACCATGTCCAGCTTACCATCCAGATTAAAATCATATAACTGAATACAGCTGTACAAGCCAGATTGGTCTGGGGGGTTATACTGTTGCCAGTAAACCTGTGGAGAACCACCTTGATGAAGCGTCGAAGGAGGGAACCTTATGGGCTGTATATCCTCCGTGTTTTGTTTTGTTAAATTAATAGAATCATCTTCCATTGCAGGTTCAGAGGGAATAAGAAGACCAAGAGGCATGACAAGGGCTAGACAAACAATGCCCGCTATGAGCAAATGATATTTCGGTCTAGTATATACTCTAATTAGGTTCCCTCCTAAAGATATGTTAAGCAATGGTAAATTTACATACCTAATTGTCGTATATTATTTTACTCCTTATAATAACTTTTGGTTTTAGAGTATAAATACTTTTACCTAAATCACATATAAATAATAATATGTCAAGAATTTTCACCTAAAACGATACTTAACACCTGTTAAGATTTAGTATCATGTACTGGTTATTTATAAATTTGATTTATTAGGAATAGCAATGACATGGGTTTGGAACCGGGATAAATTAAACAAATATACAGTGTTATTACTGATGTTTTTCATTGTGGGGGCAATGCCAGCAGTGATGTCTGACCCTATTGACAGTCCAGATACCCATGGAACAAGAATAGTGAATTGGGATTTTACCAATAAACTGGATTATCTCAGTGACAATATTACAATAGAACCCAATTATGTCAATCTATCTACATATGAATCCACCTGGTGCCAGGAATCATTTCAGGATTTTAACAATGCCACTGAGGTGAACAGCATTGAATTAAATTCATCTGGCGAGGTTCATCTTTTTCTGGATACAGATATCCAGGTTTTGACCAATGGAGATTTTTCAAACCCATTAAATGGTGCGGCTGCAGATAACTGGACCGCTGAAATTGTTGGACCAACATTTCCAGCAATATCATCTGCGAGTCGTGATGATGTAAATTATTGGTGGGAGCTTAGATTTGTTGACCCATCGCCACTATCGCCCTTCAACGGTACAATCTGGCTGAATCAAAGTTTCCTTATGCCCACAATACCAAAGAACATCAATGTCTCAGCAGTTCACAGGTTTATTCTGGGAGATGAGGCATACGAAATAGTCAATGGAACAAATGCTAGCATAGTTCTAACAAATCCATATAATGAAAATTACACAATTTTAGAACGAACCTTGGTAAATGAAACAGATACTGATTGGGTAGCACTAAGTAATGAAGACACTACTTTTTTCAATTCAACAGGTTATTATAATATTTCAATCACAACATTCCTTGAATCTAATACAACTAGTGAACAAGCTTCGGAGCTTGTGGATGGAGTTTACAATTACTGGGACAATGCCTCCATTCTGTATGATGCCTACCGCCCGGCAGGAAACTTCACCTCCCAGGTCCATGATACTGGTTCCTATGCCCAGTGGAATAATATATCATGGGTCGAGGAACTGCCAACAGGAACAGATATTGAGGTGTTCGTCAGAACAGGTAATTCCTCTGTGCCAACAGACAGCATATGGTCTGACTGGTCTGCCCCAATTACCGAGCCAGGTGGCACTCAAATTGACCGACCATGGAGCCAGTATATTCAGTACAGGGTAGAATTCAGCACCCTCTCAACAAATGTGACTCCTATACTTAAAAATCTGAGCATCACCTATGAAAAATATTACCTGAATGGAGTAATCCAGACATTTGATTATTTGCCAACAGATATCACAAGCTGGGGCTTCTTTACCCATGGCGAAGAGCTTAATGGCCAGACCATTGAATTTCAGTACTCCACTGATTCTGGCACACACTGGACAGACATGCCACTTGACGGTGACCTTAGGTCTCTGGATACATCAGAAAGCATTCGAATAAGGGGGATTTTGACAACCTCCGATACTGTGATAACACCATCAATAAACTGGATTCAACTGAGCTATGTATCAGCAGAGCCTGAATTCACCATAGAACCGGTATGGAATAATACCGGAGCAGAGGCAGGAGAAACAATACGGCTCTATGTTCATTTCAATAATACAGCAGATAGCAGTTCATCCCTTGTCTGGCTTAATGTGTATTTGAATGATGAACTGGAATATTTAGCAAATAATACAGAAACACTGTCATCATTTGACAGCGTCATATCAGATAATAATCCCAATATCAGAAAATACATTTTTGCCAGCATCCCCAATAGCCAGAACATGTTTTGGATTGATGCCCTGGTATCACCAGGAATCACCGATGGCACAGTGCTTCAAACAACTGTCACACTGGAGTACAATGACCCCCTGGGAAACAGGGTGGCCTCAATACTTGAACGGGCAGAGATCTGGGCCAATTCTCCGGTAATCGCCGCAGAACTGCTTGCCCTGGAAGATACCGCAGACGTGGGAGATTCAGTTCATTACCAGGTAGAGGTAAATAATACTGGCCATGGAGTCGCAAAAACAGTATGGCTCAATACCACCCTGGATGACAGACTTCATCCTACCCAGGGCACAGAAAATATTTCAATTCAGATATCAAACCTGGACGGCCAATCAAGCCAGATGCTCTATTTCAATGCAACCCTGAATGATAATGTGGTGCAAAATTCCCTGGTTCCAACAGAACTAGAGATTGATTATGCGGATGTCACAGGTTTCATGCGCCAGGTGAAATCCAATGAAATGACCATACTGGCACGCTTGGAATCATCAATAGAATTATCACTTATCACCGGCACCAGTTCGGCAAATTCCAATGAGGTATTTGCAGTGACCATTCATTATGACAATGCAGGACATGGCAATGCAGATTCAATTAACTTCAATATGACCATTCCACAAGGGCTGGATTTTGAAACCAGCAGCGAGGAATGCACTGTTTCGGGTGAGAATTGTGTCTGGGAACTGGAAGATGTTGGTCCTGGACCACATTCATTTACTGTGACCTTCAGAACCATAAAAATGGACCAGGAATTTTTCAATACTGACATACAAATATTCATGCAGGTTGAAGACCCGGTAGAAGGAATCCTACCAACTGCCTCTTCAAATATTATTACTGTAGAGATTCAGAGGGTTTACACATTCTGGGAAACTATTTACTGGCCATGGTCAGGGTTTGCATTGGCAATAGCTAGCTTTTTTATCATCTACGGTCTTTGGTATTATTTCAAACCTGAACCTCCTATAATTGATGATGTATTTGTTACATACAAGGATGGCAGATTGATATCCCATAGAAAATCCAGTTCTGGAATGAGAGAAGAGCTGGACGGCGACCTGGTCAGTGCCATGCTTACTGCAGTTCAGGAATTTATTAGTGATTCACTTTCCAAGGACAGAACCGACAAGGTAAAGAAGATGGAGTTCGGGGACCGTGAACTATTTGTTGAGCGGGGAGAGAATGTGCATTTAACAGTCATATATTCAGGAAGCATGAACAAGAAACTTGAAGCACAAATTCTTGAACTCACTCAGAAGATAGAACATGATTATCCATTCCTCAGGGCATGGGACGGACGCATGAGCAAACTGGAAGATATTGAACCACAGTTGGATGTCCTCATTGATGAATGGCAGCATCATAACGGGGCAATTCCCGAAGTGATTACCGAAGAACCAGATATTTAGAATTTTTGTGTTTGGGAGCCATGACCGCTCTATTTTGGCAGATTATTAACCAGATAAAGCCGTTTTGTGCGATTCATTTTAACTTCTTCAGGCGTCCTTAGATCATTTTCCACATGTGCCAGATTATTAATGAATTCTACAACTGCCTTGTAATTTGGATTCTCCAGGTCCAGACCAACCCTCTCCATCTGATGTCTTACCACAGGAGTGGCATTTTCCAGACCACCATACTGATTGCTGAAATCAGCAACTATATGGTCCAACACATCAACCAAAGTT
>DAOVXH010000107.1 GCA_030636255.1 Methanomassiliicoccales archaeon | reverse complement strand
CTGGTGGTGGATGCCCAGTCCCTTGAAACAATCGAGCCATTCAAGCCTTCTTTAAAAATTTTAAGTTTTGACATAGAGAATTCCATTAAAAATAAAGATATATTGACAATTTGCTGCGCTATTTCTGACGGTGATACAATGACACATGAAAGCCTGGTAGGGGATGAGCCAGGCATAATTCGTGACTTTCTGAAACTCATAAATGACACAGACCCAGATGTCATAACAGGCTACAATATTGATGGGTATGATATTCCCTATGTTCTGGAGCGGGCCGGGGTTCACAAGATACGCAATCTGGGCATAGGCAGGGACGGTGCAGAGCTTCGCTCGGTAAGCAATAGATTCTGGCGATGTAATGGTCGGATAATCGCAGATGCATGGTGGAATGCCAAGATGGAGCTTCGACCAAAACAGGAGACCTTGAACGCAGTGGCCAACCTGGTTCTTGGTGAGAAAAAAATAGATGTAAATCCGGCAATGATTGACCAGGAATGGGCTGAAGATTCTGAAAAGGTAATCAGATACTGCGCGAAGGATGCAGAACTGGCTCTCAAAATCCTCCAGAAGATTGCAGTATTGGAGAAAAATATGGATTTGGCCACAGTCTCAAAACTGCCACTGGATGATGTAATTAACGGAAGAACCTCATCACTAATTGATTCAATTCTGATTCGCCAGGCAGACAAGGCAAAAATTGCTGTTCCACTTACCGGCGGCCACAGAAAGGACAAGCAGATAGAAGGCGGTTATGTCCACACAATTGACCCTGGATTATATGACTGGGTCTGCATACTTGATTTTAAAAGTATGTACCCAAGCCTAATAATCGCCAAGAATATTTGTTTCACAACCCTGAGCAATGAGGGCACCATAATCAGTCCTGAGCCAGGCGTGAAATATCTGGATAAGAAAATTAGACTAGGATTGCTGCCCCAGGTCCTGGAACGGCTCATGGAAGACCGAGATAAAACCAAATCGCTCATGAAGGCAGCCAGTACCCCGGAGGAAAAGCAGTACTACGATGGACTTCAGGAAGCAATAAAAGTTTTGATGAACGCATTCTATGGGGTTTTTGCCAGCGCCTTCTACCGATTCACAAATCCAAAGATAGGGGCCAGCATAACAGCATTTGCCAGAGAGAACACCAAAGGCATCATCAATCAGCTTGAAGCAGAGAATATGAAGGTGATTTACGGCGATACTGATTCTGTATTCTTCCAGTCTCCGGAGGAAACTCTTGAGGCCGCATTAAAAAGCGGCCAGGAAATTGCAAAGCGCTATTCCAAGGAGGGTGCAACCCTTGAATTTGAGAAAATAATAAATCCATTATTTTCCCACGGAGCAAAAAAGCGGTATGTGGGGAACATAGTCTGGCCCGAAGAAAAGATGATTGTCAGGGGCTATGAGACACGCCGTTCTGATGCATTTGGCATTCAGAGTGGCTCACTAGAGAAAATTTTCAAACTGATACTGGACCATGACACAGAAGGCGCAGTATCCCTTGCTAGAGAAATTGTAACCAGCATCTCAAAGGGCGAGGTTGAACCCGAAAACCTGGTAATCTCCAGAACCTGCAAACCATTCAATACGTACAAGAACCCGGACACCCAGACAACTGTCCAGACTGCCAAGAAATTAATGCAAATGGGCTATGAGTTCTTCCCTGGAATGAAGGTAAGCTGGATTGTCACCGACGGCAGAAAAACTCCCCTGGAAGCAGAACCATTCATAAGTGGAAGAAAATTTGAATACTCGCCAGATTATGAATACTATGCCAGAAGGGTTGCAATGACCTTGGCCCGAATAACAGACGTATTCGGGTGGGACACCCAGGAATTGCTCAGCGGCCGCCAGCAAACCTCACTGTTCAGCTATGATGGCGTCCCAATGCCAGATAAAAAGAAAAAGAACGAGCCAAAGGTCAAGAAAACAGATAAGGAACTTACTTTGGACGACTTTTTGTAGGTCACCAACAGAGGTTATTCTTGGGAATACCCACAAAACCTTTATATCTAGTTTTGTTAATTTCTAAATAGTGTGGGGAAAATGCACAACAAAAAATTATTGCCGAGAGCGATTTCAATTATTGTCATAACATTATTGGTTTGCACGGTTCTGCCCGGCCAATCAAATGCGCAGGATAATGCTGATGCTTCATTAAATATGACAGAATTGTGGAATGCTGACTACAGTAAAGGGGAATTCACGCATGGTATATTCGGTGATTTCAATGGTGATTCAACTGCTGATTTCATGGCTATATATACAAATGAATCAGTTGGTTATCAGGAATTTGACAAGTCATATCTTATACTCTTTGATGGCCAGGATGCCTCTATCCTTTGGGAAAAGGAATTTACAGATAATGTCACAGTTCTGTATTTTGGAGATTTGGTTGACAAGGAAGGAGGCCAGGATGTGCTAGTTGTATTATTTGAATTGGAGGAGGTTCCAGTACAGAACACCAATTCAACTTACAACAGGACCATTCATTCAACTGCTAGAGTAAATGGCAGCAATGGAGACATAATATGGACTAATGGAGAAACAATCCCTCTCCAGTCTGAACATGTACAAATTGGCAATGAAGAAAAAATATTAATGGCTGGGTATGGTGAATATAGCTCAACTGAAAGCGGCTTGTACGTTCTTAACCCAGACAGTGGAATAATACAATTCACTGGTATACAATTCAGCCCTTACTTCTACAGCTTCGTTATTGACAAACTTCCAAATGGTGATGAAATCATTGCGGTATATGGAGACAGGGCAGTTGAAGCATATAGCATTGACGACTGGTCATTGATATGGGAATATGATTTCTTTGACAATGAAATATATCATGGCGAAGGCTGGAGTGGCTTGATGGGCGGGGAAGGAACCGTTGGCTTCCAGGCAAGGAAGGGAGACATTACACTTGCCATGGTGGTGCTTGATTCCTCATCTGGAGACGAATTATTTGTGACCGACCTGACGGATACAGAAATTTTCTCACCTAGCATATTTAGAACAGGGCAATTTAATGGCGATGGTTACATGGATTATCTATCTCTTGGATACACTAATTACATAAACACAACCCTGTGCGCGATCAATGGTCGCGATGGATCAATTATCTGGAAACAAGACATTCCATTTGATGTGTTTGGCAACCAAGCATCAACACTAAAAATAATTGACATGAATGCAGATGGCAACGACGATATTTTCCTGATACTGGATTCAAATGTTCTATCATTGTCTGGAAGCACAGGAGAAACCTTGTGGGAAACCAGCCTTCCCCATGAACCAGACATAATTCTTACAGGTGATTTGGACGATTCAGAATCTCCAAATATTGTATATGCCCATAATGATACAATTTACATGATGTATCTAGATATTCCAGATGCCTCAGACCAGGCTCAAGCAATCTCTATTGGTATTATTGTAGTACTGGCAATGGTTTCCATCATTGCTTTAGTAATAATTAGAAATAAACGAAAGGCCCCACCAAGCCAATAGTAGAAAATCATTCACTAATCCGGTGCCCCAGCACCAGTTCGGCAATCTCCGCCACATCATCAACCGTGACCCAGACCCTATCATCAAATGCGGCATTTGCAAGTGCGGCCTGTTTTAAAGCATCTTTCACCCAATCATTGTCCTGGTTCAGTTCTTTTGAAACCTTGTCTATTGCGGTGACGACCTTTTCTGGCACATCCGATCTTTTAACAAGGTCCCTGGCCCTGATAATTCTGGCACCGAAGGCCTCCATTTCCCGGCGGTTCTTGCGCACAAAGTCTTCTGGGCTTTGGCGGTATGCCTCGACCCGCCTCACTATCTCGATGCGTTCCTCAATATCCTTGATGGCCTTGATGTTTATTGCCATTGAAAATCTTTCCAGAACTTCCTCATCCAGTTCTCCGTCCTCAGGGTTCATGGTTGCTATGATATTGAAGTTTGCAGGATGCACAAAATCCCCGGATTTGGATTTATTTTTATGGATGCCAGCTTCTGAGATATCCAGAATTCGTGTCAGTATGTCGGGGTCTATAAGATTGGCCCTGGGAATCAGCAAATAGCCGCGGTTCACCTTTCCAACAAAGCCAGGTTTCAGCACAGATTTATGGTCAAAGCCCCCAAAAATACGTTTCTCTGATGCCCCAATAGGCAGTTCCAGAAGTGGAATTGTGGAAGGATAGGCATCCAGGTCTTCAACAGATGATTTACATTCATTGCACCAGTTTTGCTTATCATGAGGATTGCAATTGTAAGAACAGCCAATTACCACATCCACAATTGGCAAGATGTCCCGTAAACCTCTGGCAGCGGTGGATTTACCTATTCCAGCCTCCCCCACCAGCATGATGTTCCCGATTTCTGGATTTACTGCATGAAGCAGCAATGTTTTCTTCATTACCTGTTGGCCAACTATTGCCACAATTGGAAATGGCGGCGCCTCTTTCTTTTTCTGAAATTTAGAAAGGTCTGCGAACACTATTTCATCTAAATCATCGGACATCATATTCCTCACGCATATTGCATTACCATCTGCTTTATGGACTCGGCCATTTCTTCTCTATCTTCCTGGCTGGAAGAGATTGTAAGTGGCAATACCACCTGGGCCGCCCTGATTATATCATCATCATCCACCCGTCTTTCACCACGTAAGGCGCACAGGCTTTTTGCCACACTTTCAATTTGAAATTCAGAGCTATTGCCTTCAACATCAAATTCTGCACACATCCTGGCTATGAGGTCAAGTTGTGCATCTGTTATTCGAACATTGGAGAAAATCTCCTGGCCGTGAATAACACTATCCCTGGCACTCTCTTTATCTTCTAATATCTTGGAATTGAACAATTCTGGCCGTGAGCCAAATTCCTCAAGATGGCTCAATGCCTTGACCTTGATTATTGTCCGGTCTTCTGATGTGGCCTCAATGAGAACGCTTAATTTGCTCTGAATCAATGGGTGTAGTTCAGCTTCCTCATCGCCTACTGTTGCAATGAGAAGTATCCTGCATGGTTGCTCCACCACTGTGCCATTACGTTCCACTGTGTTTTTTCCTGTGGCCAATGCACTGGCCAATGCAGTCTCAACATCATAGTCTAAATCATCAATATTTTCCACGAACAGTATGCCCCTGTGGGCCCTGGTGAGCTGGTTTGGCTTTACCACATAGTTGACAAACACACTGCCCCTGAGTCCTTCAATGCTCACATTATTTGGCAGAAACACAACTGGCAATTTTTGCTTTTCGACTTTCATGCGGTCATATTCATAATCAAGACGGCACTGTGGACAAAATTCCTCCGGTCTCTTGGGATCGCAGCTCACTACACAACCCTTTGCAATATCAATGCTGAAATCCATATCCTGGAGATAACGCAAAGCGGTTCGTACACTATCCGGGCTAAATCCACGAATTAATGCACCCCCCATCTCCTCCATCGATATGAGCAATAATAGTAACTTTTCTTTTAGAACTTCTGACTCTGCCACAGCCTCGGCTATTCCAACAAAGGGTTGTAGAATTGGTGGGATATCTATCTCTCCATCTTTCTGAATGATGTACTGTTTCTTTACCATCTCAATTGCTTCTGCCACATCAGATTCCTTCACCTCGGTACCAAAATTTTTGGCTGTAATGACCTTTGCCAGCCCCTTTAATTTGTCTGGGAAACAATCCTCATTACTAAGTTCGGTTGAATATCTTTCTATTGTCTTTTCCAAAATCTCAGAGACATTGATTTCAGGCATAATTTTCCTTGCCTTTAGGTACTGAATCATCCATTCCTTCCTGGAGCGGTCCAGTTTGGTCAGGAAATTTGCAGGGTCAGCATCATAATCTTTCCCATACTGGATATATTTGGTTTTGTACTCTAAATCTTGCTCATCCTGTCCCTTCATGAACAGTGTTATTTGCTCTGCCAGTTGCGGATAGATTTCTGCTCCTTTCTTGCTCAGGGTTCCAACAAGGGAGAATTTGCACGGGAAGGTCATGGACTTTCCATCTTTCTCAAGTGTGTAAGTACGGTCCCGCAAGGTATGGGCCAGTGTCTTAGCCATTTCCTCATCAAGCAGGTCGATATTCTCCACAAAAACTATACCGCGATTTGCCTCTTTCAGTTTGCTGGTGGTTGCCAGAAATCGAACGTAAATCTCGCCCATCATTTCGGTTGATGTATTTTCCTTATTCAACTGGGCAATTGGGAATGTTCTGAGAGAAGTACTAATTTCCGGGGGCTCTTCTGCATCCAGATACTTCATTTTACAGTAATAACAGAATGCTTCCG
>DAOVXH010000134.1 GCA_030636255.1 Methanomassiliicoccales archaeon | reverse complement strand
CTTCGCATGGAACAACCTGACTGTGGAAGAAATCAATGAACTCAGGGAAGTGCTCATTGAAAAAGGAGAAATTAAAGACAAAAAAGTGCAATTGCCAGATACTGAAATCACAAGGCATGCCTTCATGGAGCTTGGTATTCCATATATTGTTAGTAATAATAATTTAATTCTGGAAAATGCAGAGGCACTTTATCCTTCTCTGGGCATTGTTCCTGATGGGAAAATAGGTAAATTGCCCAAGGGAAATTTTGAAAATACATTGGATTATGTTTCAAAACTTGCTAGCTTTAAAATTTTGGACCGTTTGGGGACATTGATAGGGGCAAGGATGGCAAGGCCAGAAAAAGCTGCCGTCAGAAAAATGAAGCCCCCAGTTCATGGTTTGTTCCCTGTTGGAACCGCCGGCGGCCCTCAAAGGCTTCTGTCAAAGGCAGCAGAGGGCACTGGCAAGTACAAGATTGCCCTTGGTGTCAGAAAGTGCATGGACTGCGGCGAGACCGGTTTCCTTCCGCTCTGCGAATGCGGGGGCCACACAATACCCACCAAAAGGGTGGAGGAGCAAACCGTAGACGCGTACTGGACAATTCGGCATTCCCGAGAGAAATTAAAACTTAGCCAGATGCCAAAGGTCAAGGGTGTCCAGGGCATGATTTCCAAGAATAAAACACCAGAGATGCCGGAAAAGGCAGTCCTCCGGGCAAAGCATGATGTTTTCGTGTTCAAGGACGGAACCTCCAGATTCGACTGCACTGATGCGCCTCTTACACATTTCAAGCCCAAGGAAATTGATACCAGCATCGAGAAGCTCAAAGAACTTGGATATGAAAAAGACATTCATGGCAAACCACTGAAAAATGACTGCCAGATTGTGGAAATGCGGAGCCAGGACATTGTGCTGCCAGACAATGGAGGAGATTATTTCCTTCAGGTCTCACATTTCATTGACGAGCTTCTTGTCTCACTCTATGGCATGAAGCCGTTCTATAATGCCAGAAAACGCCAGGATTTGATTGGTGCAGGATTATTAGGGCTCTCACCACACACATCCGGCGGTGTGCTGTCCCGCTTGATTGGATTCACGAGGGCTAGGGTTGGTTATGCCCACCCATTCTTCCATGCGGCAAAGCGCCGAAATTGTGACGGTGACGAGGATTGTTTCATGCTGCTCATGGATGGTTTACTGAACTTCTCAGTATCATATCTACCAGAAAAACGCGGCGGCAGAATGGATGCGCCACTTGTCCTCATGACTCGCATCGACCCAAATGAGATTGACAAGGAAGCCCATGCCATTGATGTTGATTTTAATTATAAATTAGCGGTTTACGAGGGTGGCCTGGAATATGCCGACCCAAAGGATTTAGAATCTGCTGGGAAGATAGACACCGTGGGAAGGCGCATTGGTTCAAATTTACAATACGAGGAATTTGGATTCACCCTTGATACCGACGACATTTCCGCCGGCCCAACAGTTTCATCATACAAGACACTGGAGAGCATGGACGATAAAACTCAAGTTCAACTCAACCTGGCTAGACTTATTTCCGCGGTGGACGAAAAGGATGTTGCCGAACGATTGCTAAAGAATCATTTTATTCCTGATATGATAGGAAACTTGCGAACTTTTTCCAGCCAGAAAGTCAGATGCACCAAGTGCAGGAGCAAGTACCGGAGAATGCCACTATCAGGACATTGCAGATGCGGCCACAAACTGATAATGACCGTGCATGTGGGCAGTGTGATGAAATATCTTGAGATGAGCAAGGCCATTGCTGAAGATTTCCAGGTATCAAATTATGTGAGCCAGCGCATTGAAATGCTGGAAGAGGGAATGGATTCCATGTTCCAGAATGATAAAGTGAAAGATTGTAAACTTGATGATTTCTTTTAAACAAAAAAAATTAATACACGAAACAGATGGGTTAATCCGGTAGATTGCAATGTTAGTAGTTCCAACAAGCAAAAGATTCCTGAAACGGTCATTTGACAAGACCACATACAAATTCGCTGATAAGCTAGAGCTGGTTGTGAATGATGAATTCGGGATTTACGTGCATATACCTTTCTGCAGGGCATTATGCAATTTCTGCCCATTTTACAAGGAGCCATATGACTTTGGCAAGTGCAGCAAGTATGTGGATGCTATTGTTTCTGAAATTGAAAAATCATCTATTGAAGGAAAGGCCAGCTGGGTTTACTTTGGAGGTGGAACACCGAATATGCTAACAGTTCATCAGCTGGCAAAAATCAAGGATGCCATTCAGAAAAAGGTCAAGGTGGACAGCATAGGAATCGAGCTTTTGCCAGATGTATTAACACCAGAATATATCAGAGAGCTAAGACTGGCGAAGTTCACCAAGGTAAGCATCGGCGTGGAGAGCCTGAATAAAGAGGTCTTGAGAGGTACTGGCCGCATGACTCCTGGCAGGAAAGAGATTGCCAATCTTGTCAAGGAAGTAAAATACCGGGGATTGTGGGTGAACCTGGACTTCATGATTGGATTGCCTGGCCAGGACAAAAAATCATTCCTTGATGACATAGGGGCAGCAATGGAAATGGACCCAAGCCAGGTGACAATTTACCCGTTTATTGAGATGGGAAAAGTCAAGACCCAGGATGCAATGCCAGACAAAGACCAGTATATGGCAATTGAAGAGGCCAGCCAGATTTTGATGAAGGCCGGTTATGCAAGAACTGGCATCTGGGCATTCTCCAAGGGCAATGATGTTTATGATCTGTTACGGGATGAACTGGCTAATGATTGTTTCGGGTTCGGGCCAGGTGCCTTTTCAATATGTGGCCAGCAGAAAATTGTGAATCCTGATTTGGAAGTTTACTTGAAGGATTTCAAGGACGGAAAAAGCCGCGGGTTTGTCACAGATATAACCGAAGAAATCAATGACTGGCAAAAGTTCGCCAGGAAATTGTATGATATGGATTTTACTGACACCTCAAAATTCGTGAAAGAGCCGAAGAAAGTAATTAATTTACTAAAAAAATCTGGATTCATCTCCAAGGACGGCAAGCTCACCGATAAAGGCATAATCTACGCCCATGATATCTCAAAAATGATTATGGAATCGCAGCCATATCCTCTTCGAGATACTGAAAAAGTAGAAAATTATGAAGAGTATCAAAAACTCAAGAACTAGACAATTGATGGCCTACTATTTCATTGGCCAGTTCCAAAAATTCATTTACCTTTTCAGGCGGGACAGTAGCACCAGCGGCGATATTGTGTCCTCCGCCTGCTCCATGAAATTTTTCCACTGCCTGGCGCATTATTTCTGATAAATCAAGGCCAGCATCAATTAGTTGTCTTGTTCCACGGCCAGATACTTTAATTCCATCATCGGCCATGGCCAGTGCAAAAATCGGTTTGCGGTCGTCAATTTTCCCAGAACCGAACAGCATTCCGGCCACTGTTCCCACAATGGTGTCACGAATCATATCTCCAACATGAACAAACTGAATAAATTCCATCTGGGTGATGCCGATTTCCTGCATTATTTTAATGGAGTCTACAAGCTGTTTTCTATGGCCTTTTCTCAAGCCATAGGCCAAATCCAGTGCTTCTTTTCTATCTCCTTTGCAAACATCAAGACCGATTACTGCAGCATCATATCTGCCGCATGAGTTTAGTAGGGTGGAGAACTCTTTGGCCTCATGCAATTCAGTGCCTGGCTTTTCCATTGGTAAAATATAGACTTCGCCAATGAACTCTTCTGGAGAGACAAGGTCGGCCAGTGCCCGAATTATTAGGCGTTTTTCAGATTTATTCATATGAACCCAGGCTCGCCAGTTTTCACCTTTCTTCAGGTTAATGCCCAATTCCATGAAGAAGTCCATGCTGCCCCGATAATCATCAGTTATTCCATTAATCTGCAAATCGCTGGCATATTGTAACATTTTCCAGACCGGCCTTGTCTCACGGCCAAATAAATTAACATCTTCAATAGTCTCGATGACGCCGAAATTTTCAGCATCTGCCAGTATTTCCCGGTTGGTGCCCTGCAATCGTCCTAATTCCCTATCTTGCATGTCCCCCACAGCACCCACAATGGCTAGATGAGCAAGTTTCCGAAGTTCCGGGTCAAGGGCCTTGGCAACAAGGTAGGCCGCTCCAGCGCCGCTTATGTCATTGCTTCCGTCCCGGCCAACAAAATGAGGATTTACCTGTATAAAATCACTATCTGGCACATCATCAAAATCAAAAAGCGTTTTAGGTTTTTTATTAGTATTGCTGCCAGACATGGCAACTGGTTTGTGATGGTCCGAGATAATGCATTCTAGGTCTTGCAAAATATCCGTAGAACCGCTGCCCAGGTCAGTGAACCACACAAGTTCTGGCTTGCTGGCCCTGAGCTCGTCAGCATAGGCCTCATCAAGCTTCTTTGCGAACTTGACCTCATGCTCCATTCCAATATGGTCAAGAGCCAGGCTGGCTATTCCGGCGGATGATAGACCGTCTGCATCAATATGGCTTACTACAATCACTTTTGAGGCTTCCCTCAGGCGGCTGGCTGCTTTTTCGGCTAACTCTTTCACAGCCGGGATAAACAACCTGCCCTAAAGAACATAGCGATATCGCTCCGAGCAGGTGAGCGGGGGTTGGGTGGATAAGCAGGGTTATACGGCCATCTGTTGGCCGAACGAGCAGGGTCACCCGAGTTTTTCTTGCTTACCCCTATACTTCTTTTTGGAGGGTGATCCAGCGCAGTTCGGTCTAAAAAAAAGTAATTGGCAGCGCAGGAGCTTGGGTGGGGGGATGAAGCGAAGCTGGGGCGGGCCACTTGAGAAAATCATACAATCAACCAAACCAATATTAGGCTGAAAGGTAATTCCCGCAGAATGAGTTATGTCATACCCACACTGAAAGCCCTGGCACTCAAAGGCGCCTCAAAGGAGTTTATATCAATATCTACAAGGACCTTTGGCAAGGAACTGGGCATAAGTCAGCAAATGGCCTCCAATAGGCTTGTCAAGCTATCAGAAAAGGAGCTTATCAAACGCCGCAGAGGCGGTTCTCGGGGCCAGGACATTCTCATTACCAGGGAAGGACTGGCATTACTACGAAAAGAATATGGAGATTATCAAAGAATATTCCAGGAAGCACAGGATATTGAGATAACCGGAAAAATTTCCAGTGGCCTTGGGGAAGGTCAGTATTATCTGGCTCAGGAAGAATACCTCACTCAAATCGAAAAAAAATTAGGATTCAAACCGTTCCCAGGAACACTTAATATCACTGTCACACCGGAGGAATATTCAAAGCTTGATCTGCTGCCAGATTCTGCCACCATCCAGATAGGTGGCTTCGAGGCCCAGGGACGAACCTTCGGCAAGGCAGATTGTATACCTGTTTTAATTAGTAAAATAGAATGTGCTATTATTATTCCTGACAGGAGCCATCACACTGATGTTCTGGAAATAATATCAGCAGGCCAGTTACGGAAAAAACTGAAGCTAAAAGATGGAGACAGTATCCAGGTTAAGATTGAATTAAGATGATACGTCCTCG
>DAOVXH010000154.1 GCA_030636255.1 Methanomassiliicoccales archaeon | reverse complement strand
TGCCAGCACTTATGATTCCAATGACCACAGGCTTCGAGATGGTGCCGGCTCTCCTGGTCCGAAAGTAATAACATTCGCTGGAATTTTGAAATATGAAATGCTGCCCTTGGTTAAGGTCATCACTCGGTTGCTGGATATTGGTTCAAGGGGCATGGGCGGCCCGGTGGAAATGGAATATGCACTTCGATATAATGAAGATGCAGACTCCAATGAGTTTGGTAAACCAGAGTTTTATGTTGTCCAGATACGGCCATTGGTAACAAAAAAAGAAAGACAGAGCGTTACAATCACAGGCGAAGAAGAAGACACAATACTAGCTTCCAACAAGGCCCTTGGAAATGGGGTTCTGGAAGGCATCAAGGACATAATTTTCATTGCACCAGATAAGTTTGACAATACCCAGACACATAACATGGCCAAGGAAATTGGTGAGCTGAACAAGGAGATTGGAAAGCCGCTCCTGCTTATTGGCCCAGGAAGATGGGGCACAAAAGACAGATTTCTGGGAATTCCAGTGGATTGGAACCATATATCCAATGCCAAGGCAATGGTAGAGGTGGGACTGTCTGGCTTCCGCATTGACCCGTCCCACGGCACTCATTTTTTCCATAATATTACATCACTGGGAATCATGTACTTTACAGTCCCTTATGGAAAAGAAGGCCAGTTCATTGACTGGGACTGGCTGAGAAGTTTGGAACCCAAATCCAGCAAGAAGTATGCGGTTCATGTGGAACTGCCCTGTGAGCTGGAGATGAAGGTTGATGGACGGAGCGGGAAGGGGATTGTCCGGCGGAAGAAGGAAGCCACTGGAACCGACGGCTAACCACATCCAGTTCGTGTGTCCCATGAAAAACGTTTCCAGATTGTAAAGTTTGAAAAATCGGCCATCCATATAATCTACAAAAAGACTCACTTCGTTCGCTATTTTGTAAGTTCGCCGCAATTTCTCAAAAAATATACGCAATCGAAATTGCGTCTCCTGGTAAATGAAAAAGGTTCCTGGCCCGGAGGCCAGGAATTCGTTTTTTAATTTACCAGTGTCCTTGGTCTATCATCGAATCGGCCACTTTGATAAATCCAGCAATATTTGCCCCAACCACATAGTTACCTGGCGCACCAAACCTCTCGGCTGCTGCGGCACTGTTCTTGTGGATGTTTATCATTATCTGGTGGAGCTGCTTGTCAACTTCCTCTGCGGTCCAGCTTGTTCCAATGTGGTTCTGCATCATCTCTATACCGGATGTTGCAACACCGCCAGCATTTGCTGCCTTTCCTGGTCCGAATGGTACCTTGTTCTCTATGAAGTAGTCTACTGCATCTGGCTCTGTTGGCATGTTTGCGCCTTCTGCGACAATCTTACAGCCATTGTTTGTCAGGTGCTGTGCCTCTGCAAGGTTTAGCTCGTTCTGGGTTGCGCATGGGAGTGCGACATCTATGTTTCCGTCAACAATTGTCCATGGGCGCTTTCCTTCATAGAACTGGACACCGAACTTGTCTGCGTATTCCTTTATTCTTCCACGCCTATTGTTCTTGAGGTCCATTACAAAGTCCCACTTCTCGCCAACAATTCCTGCTGGGTCGTAAATTGAACCGGCTGAATCGGAAAGTGTTACCACTTTTCCACCGAGCTGGTTAACCTTCTGGACTGCGTATTGTGCGACATTACCGCTTCCGGAGATTGCCACTACTTTGCCCTGGAAGCTGTCTCCACTGACCTTCAACATCTCTTCAGCGAAGTATGTGGTACCGTATCCGGTTGCCTCTGGCCTAATCAATGAACCGCCCCAGTTGAGTCCCTTTCCAGTAAGAATGGATTCATAGCGGTTTGTTATCTTCTTGTATTGTCCGTAGAGGTATCCAATTTCTCTGCCGCCGACACCAATGTCGCCAGCTGGAACGTCTGTGTTAGGGCCAATGTGCCTGTACAGTTCGCTCATGAAGCTCTGACAGAAGCGCATAACCTCTGCATCGCTCTTACCCTTCGGGTCAAAGTCTGAACCGCCCTTACCGCCGCCCATTGGCAGCCCTGTAAGCGAGTTCTTGAATACTTGCTCGAATCCAAGGAATTTAATTATTCCAATGTAAACCGATGGATGGAGCCTAAGTCCCCCTTTATATGGGCCAATTGCGCTGTTGAACTCAATACGGAAACCTCTGTTTACATGTATGTTACCGCTGTCATCAGTCCACGGAACGCGGAATATGATTTGACGCTCTGGCTCCACAATTCTATCTAAAACATTTGCCTTAAGGTACTCAGGGTGCTTTTGCAGCACTGGCTCGATGGATTCCAAGACTTCTCTTACTGCTTGATGGAATTCCTTCTGGTCCGGATCCCTGGCGATTACCTTCTCGATTACTTGTTCGACGACCATTTTCACACCTTCTACTACCCTAACGGGTAGGATTTGGGCATATCATTATTGTATATTAACTAATAGGCTTAATTTGTCTAATTTTACAACAAAATTATTCCCATACAATAGCAAGGAATATGAACTGTGAATTGTTTACCCGGCTTATACGGGGCGTGAGGCCATGGTAGAGCAATATTCCCATGAGAAAATTCAGGAACTTGAAAAGACAGCCAGACTTATTCGAAGGCATATCATACAGATGATTTACGATGCAGGCTCAGGACATCCTGGGGGCTCTCTTTCCGCAACCGATGTCATGGTGGCATTGTATTTTGATATAATGAATCACAAACCAGACAATATTAAATGGCCAGACCGGGACAGATTTGTTCTCAGCAAGGGCCATGCTGCACCAGCGCTTTATGCCTGTCTTGCAGAAACAGGCTACTTCCCAGTTGAAGAACTGAAGACGCTTCGGCTAATCGGTTCAAGGCTGCAAGGACACCCAGATATGAGGAAAACGCCTGGTGTGGAAGCATCAACTGGCTCAGAAGGTCAAGGGCTCAGCATGGGCCTGGGAATGGCGCTTGCAGGAAAGCTGGACAAAAAATCGTACATGACCTATGTCATGGTTGGTGACGGCGAATTAAATTGCGGCCAGTGCTGGGAGGCAGCTATGTCAGCATCATTCTTCAAGACAGATAATCTTGTGGCAATAGTTGACCGTAATAAACTTCAGCTGGACGGGCCAACTAATCAGATTATGAGCATCGAACCTCTGGCTGATAAGTGGAAGGCATTTGGATGGAATGTTCTAGAAATAAACGGTCACAATTTCCCAGAATTGCTGGATGCATTACACAAGGCCAAGGAAACTAAAAATATTCCAACGGTCATAATCGCCGATACTGTGAAGGGCAAAGGTGTCAGTTTCATGGAGGGCCAGGTAGGTTTCCATGGAAAGTGTCCAAGTGAGGAACAATATAACCTGGCAATGGCTGAACTGGAGGGGAAATAAATGACAGAAATAGAATGGCCAGTTGAGCCACAGAGACCTGCATTTGCAAGGGCGCTGGTTGCCCTGGGGAAAACCCACAAAGATGTTGTTGTTGCCTCAGCAGATGTATCATCATCTACCATGACTGGTGTTTTTGCAAAGCATTTTCCAGAACGTCATTATAATTTCGGAATTGCAGAGCAGAACATGATTAGCGCCTGTGCAGGACTGGCAACTACCGGCAAGGTTGTTTATGCCAGCACATTTGCAATTTTTGGAACTGGCAGGGTTTACGATCAAATTCGGCAAAGTGTATGTTACCCAAGATTGAATGTGAAGCTTGTAGTAACACATGCTGGCATCACAGTTGGCGGAGATGGGGCCACACATCAGATGATTGAAGATATCGCTCTTATGAGGGCACTTCCAAACATGACAGTTATTGTTCCTGCAGATGCTCCAGAAACCGAAAAAGCTGTGCTGGCTGCAGCAGACCACAAAGGCCCGGTTTACATAAGGCTGGGAAGAGCAAATGTACCGGTATGCACCACCAGCGAGGAATGCCAGGACTTCCAAATAGGCAAGGCCACAACAATGCGGGAAGGTTCTGATGTTACCTTGGTAGGTACAGGAATAATGGTTGCCAAATGCCTCGAAGCCGCAGAAGAACTGGAAAAGCACAATGTCAGTGCCAGGGTAATTAATCTTTCAACCATCAAGCCCCTGGATGAGCGCACTCTGATTAAGGCAGCCAGGGAAACTGGCGCCATAGTTACAGCAGAAGAGCATAGCGTAGTAACAGGCATGGGCGCAGCAGTGGCTCTTGTTCTGGCTGAGAATGCCCACGTGCCAATGAAGAGGGTGGGAATTCCCGACTCATTTGGAGAATCTGGTTCATCAGAGGAGCTGATGCAGAAATACGGACTTACTGTTGATGATATTGTAGATGGGGCACATGATGTCCTGAAGAGGAAAAAGTGATTAATATGAAATTATTCTTAGACACAGCAAATGTTGAGCAAATTAAGGAAGCCAATGACTGGGGAATCATTGATGGAGTAACTACAAATCCAAGTTTGATTGCCAAAGAGGGTAGAGATTTCAGAGAGGTAGTCGAGGAAATATGTTCCATTGTGGACGGTCCAATCAGTGCCGAGGTTATCAGCCTGGATGCCAAGGGTATGGTTAAAGAAGGCCGCGAATTAGCCAAAATCCACCCTAACATAAACATCAAGGTTCCAATGA
>DAOVXH010000100.1 GCA_030636255.1 Methanomassiliicoccales archaeon | reverse complement strand
GCTTTTTCTTGAGCTTTTTCTCGGACTTCTCAAGATCCTTCATCTTGTCGATGGATTTCTGAATCTCGGACATATCTGGCATTGCTGGAACTTCTACCTTTTCTTCTTTTGGTTCAGCGGCTTCTAATGAAGCCGGTGTAGAATCTCCAGATTCTACAATTTCAGGTTCTGGCTCAACAGTTTCAATAATGTTAGCTTCTATCTCTTCAACCTTCTCGATTAATTGAGCAGATATATCAATGCCTGGCTCATCTGGCACTTCCTCTTCCACCACTTCTTCGGCAGCGGGTTCTGGCTCTGGAACATATTCCTCTTTCATGTTGGTGCCACATGAGAAGCACATTGCTGCATCGCTGCTGTTCATGGCATTGCATTTTGGACATGGAACATCTTCCTGAACTTCTTCCTTGACTGGCTCAGGTTCTTCAGGCGACGCATCCTCTACAATGATTGCGTCTTCCACCTCTTCTTCGAGGGCCTTTTTTGCTTTGTCCCGTAAACCCATGGTCAGTCACCTAAAGTCCCAGTTCCTCCATTAGTGCATCATAATGTTTGTAATCATCAGATTTGGCAAATTTTTCAATAATCTCTTCAGGTAGATGTTCAAGTAAATCATCCAATACCTTTAAAACTTTCTTTAATCTCTCTCCATCCACAGCTAATGCCTTTCCCTCTGCTTCGAGTAGCTTTTCCTCAGACACAATACCAGCCAGCTTCTCCTCCAGTCTATCAATTTTATCCTGAAGCTCCTTTTCTCTGGCATCAAGCCGTTCCTGGCTTTCCTGATTAATCTGTTGCCCATCTTCACCACTTGATATTGATTCCTGGATGCTGGCCTGTTCTTCGAGCCATGTCTCTCTTACCTTCTTGGATTTTTTCAGGATATTCTTAATCTCTTTCTCATCCACAAGCCATTTGCCCTTTGCAACTATAAGCTCGCCAGCAGGCTTTTTCAGGCCTTCCACATCGCCTTTTTCCTCTTTTAGGGATTTTATCTCCTGCTTGAGCTTTTCCTCGGTATTCTTAAGGCTGATTTCTCTCTCTTTCAGAGAATCTATCCTGTCTACCAGTTCCTTTTCCCTGTCAGCAAGTATCTGTTCTCTGTGCTTGAGCTTCTCTTTCTCCTTTTCCCGGCGCTCCATCTCTCCCTTGAAGGCCGTAAGCCTGGAGTTCAGGTTTTCTTCTTTTTCTTTTATCTCGGCAGAATGTTGTTTCAGGAGTTGGCGGTAGGCCGTATCCATATTGGCGATATTATCTTCAAGGCCTTGTATGGCACTTCTTTCTACCATTATCTCGGCCATGCGGCGTTCTATCTCACTGCGTTTTAGATCAACCTCAGTATCATTGGGGTCTAGCTGTTCAAGTTCTTCATTCAATGGGCCAATGGCCTTTTCAAGATTATCAAGAGCTTTCATCCGGAGGTCAAGGGCCTTTTTAAGTGGTGTGGCCATCTGATTGATGCTCTCCTCCCTCTTATCGAATTCAGCTCGTTCCTCTGCTGACTTCTTTATCTCTCTGAGGGTCTCTTCTTGCATAGGTGTAGATATTGTAGAGCCAACAATGTCCTTGAAAACCTCTGTAGCCTTTTCTGTTTCTTCCTTGTCCTCAATTGCACGTTTTTGTTCAAGGTTACGGCCCCAGTCCAGAAGCCTGGATAAAAATTCCTCATCCTCTTTACTTCGGCCTCCGCTTTTTGCTTCCTTTTTGAATCTAAGGCCACAGTTTGTACAGTTCTCAGAAACAGAATCAAGTACAGTGGCACAATAAGGACAGACAACAGCTTCGAAATCACTTTCCAGGGGTTCGGTGCAGTGCTCACACTTATCAGCTTCTTTGTCTATTACCGAACCGCATTCCGAGCAGAACACCTTTCCTTCTTCTGTATGCCCCCTTTTTGCCATAAATTAGACCGCCAGCTATTGCTATCTAAGTGCTCACGTAATTGGATTTGTATTACATACAAGTAATATATAGTTTTCTTACAAATTATTAAACAGTGGGGAAAGCCAGCAATAAACTTAATATCAAAGGCGCATTTCAATGACCAATGTCACTCTACTTGATTCGATATGGCGAGCTGGGTTTGAAGAGCCAGAGGGTTCGTTCAAGATTTGAAAGGGCATTGCGGGACAATATAACATCCCGGTTCCTCAAGGCCAGCAAGGAATGCCGCATTGAGTCTGATAGAGGCCGAATATTCCTATGGGCCGATGATGGGCCATTCACCCATGAAATTTTATCAAAAACATTTGGAATAGTATCATTCAGCAGGGCCATGGAAACCACTTCAGACATGGAATCTATTTTCAAGCTATCCATTGAGATTGCCGAACCATTTTTCAAGGAGGGAACAAGCTTTGCTGTCAGGGCCAGGAGAAATGGGCAACACCCCTACACAAGTATGGAGCTGGGAAAGGAAACTGGCTCGGCAATTTTTCTCGCATATCAGCATCTGAATCCAAAGGTGAACCTTACCAATCCAGAGCTGGAGATATTTGTGGAAGTTAGGCAAAATAGGTCATTCATTTACACTGAAAAGATGCCTGGGCCCGGAGGCATGCCCCTGGGGACCCAGGGCCGAGTCCTGGGAATTGTGGAAAAACCAAGAGATATTGCAGCGTGCTGGCCCATTATGAAAAGGGGCTGCCGTGTCATTGTGGCCACAGATAATCCAGAACTTGCCCAGCCTCTGACAGCCTGGGATCCTGACCTAAAGATTGTTCAACCTGGAGATTTGCAGACCTTGGCCGATGCCCAAAGAACCGAGGGAATTACCATTGGCTGGAGCCCTGAGATATTTGATGCCAATCAAGATAAATTGGCAGAATTGGACCTTCCAGTATTCTTTCCGCTAATTGGCATGGCTGACGCTGATATTGAGAAATTATTGGCCAAAATAAACAGCCAATAATCTACTTAATTTTCTTGTCGTGAGCCCTTCTGGATGGCCTGGCCTTTTCTGTTCCCTTGCCCTTCTTGTGAAGTGCCCTGCCGCGCTTTCCTGCGGAGGTGAGACCACGCTCGACTCTTCTTGTGTGCTGCGACTCGCATATCCAGTTGATCTTTTTATCTGACATGATAACCGGGTGATGTGGGTCAACAAGAATAATCTCGTAGTATTTGTGGCGGCCGTCCTCGCCTACCCAGTAGGAGTTAAGAACCTCCAGGTTCGGGTATTTTTTGGACACACGCTCTTCGGCAATGCGCTGAATGCTCTTGGACATTGTTATCTTGGCACGACCTCTGCGCTTTGCCCTTCGGCCCTTTCTTATCTTTGGCTTTCGAAGGCTTCCCCTTCTAACCTTTGTACGTACAACAACATAGCCCTGCTTGGCCTTGTACCCAAGGTGTCTGGCACGGTCCAATCTTGTTGGGTGGTCCACACGAACGAATGTTTCTTCCCTGCGCCACTCTATCATGCGGTGCCACTGCAATTCCTTTACATAGGAATCAGATGGAACCTTCCAGGCTTCCTTGATATGGCCGTACATACCTACTGGCCTTGATTTTTCAACTTTCTTAGAACTAGTTTGAGGTACTACTGGAGCATCCTCTATAATTTCTGTTTCTGCTGCAATTTCTTTGTCTGGCATTTGTACACTCTCCATTTCTGGACGTTTCCGGATTCATCAATCACCAGATTTTCAGAATCTGGCTCAGACACATCTCCGACGGGACGCATCCCGTGACTGTGGTAGCCTTCTCGGCTTCCGTGAACTCCGTGTAAATGGACTCTGTATAAATAAGTTAGCGCCAAAGTGATAGCCGTGCACGCATTGATATCATTTTCTTCTGGCTCCAGCTTCCTAACAACTATCAACTGACCACTCACAACTAGCACCTAGAACCTAGGACCTGCCCTCTCGGAAAGACTTATATCCAGAGAAGAGATTTAGGTTGTATAACAATTCCAAGGATGATGATTATATGTCAGCACAGATGGGAAAGAAGTCACATTTCAAGAAACCGCACGGTCACGGAGAGCAGCAGTACATTGATCTAGGGGCAATGAACTTTGATGACGAGGTAAGCGGAATGCATACTGGCTCCTCAATTAAAGTTGCCGAGATCTACAGATTCGAGGACCTGAAGGGCCTCACAAAGCTACTTTATGACGGCCACACGCTCATGATAGATTATTCCTCAATGGCCAATGATGAACTTGCTCTGAAAAGGGTTTCCGCAGAATTGCATTCAGTTGCAGCAGATGTCAACGGCGATGTTGCAGGAATAGGCAAGAACCTTATTGTGGTAACCAGCGGTGGACTCAAGGTTGACAGAAATAAAATACGCGGCAGCTATTAAGTCAATAATATTTTCATTTGATAGCCTTGGCTATGGAGAATTATACAACTATGTAAACTATAGTTGTCAGACTAACATCTGTAAACTAAAAACTATGAACTTAAGTTATTGATGAGTCTAATCAGATATAACAGGCGTCACCATGAACCTATTTCCTCGATGAATAAGCACGAAGTATCCTCTATCATGGTTCACATGCCGCATCTTTACACAGCGAATTCTGAGCTGGATATCTGTTTCTCCAACATCATGTAATTTCAGCATGATATTGCCGTCTGCCAGGAAATCCTCTCTATAAGGGCCAAATGCCTCTGAGCCAGGGTACATCTCCGAAATAAGAAAAGCAGTAACTCCAAGTCGCTTCAGGAATCCGAAGAAATGAAACAATTGCTGGCGTGGCTTGTCAAGTTCGATAAGCGAATAAAGTGCAGTCAGCGAATCAATGATAACAATATCCACATTATCTTCTTTAACCCGCCTGGTAAGATACTCGGTGACAAAGCGCATCCAGTCCTGCATCTGGTCAACCTCATCATACTCCATTCTGAGCTTTCCCAGGTCCACAATGAACAATTCCCTGCCATCAAAATCGTCTATCTTCAGGCGATTCATGCCAGTGAGAAGACTATCCTTGGTCTCCTCCAGGGAGATATAGAGGCTGCGTTTTGCATCATTCTTGTGATTCTTGTAGAGTAAATTCAGGCAAACCGATGATTTCATAGTTCCTGGAGTTCCAGATATCAAAACAGTATGTCCCTTTGGTATACCTCCGCCCAGTGCATCATCAAAACCTTCAATGTATGTTTTTATCACTTTTCCACCATGCCGATAATGTTAACTCATAATATAGTCTTTCCGGCAATTTTATACAATACATATCAATCCAGCTTTAATGACCTCTTGCCATAAATGCCCTGAAGAATCCATTATTGACATAAAATATTCTGGAGCCAGTCTTTGCAAGGAACATTTTGCAGAGTATGTTGAGCGCCGGGTGCAGAAAGAAATCCGACTCCAGGGAAAATTGCCTGGCAAGGCAAAGCTGGCCATTGCTGTTTCCGGTGGTAAAGATTCCATGTCCATGCTGTATATTCTCAGCAAGGTCTTTGCCAGCCACCGTGATGTGGAATTGATTACGCTGATTGTTGATGAAGGTCTTGCTGGTTACCGTGAGAAATCTGTCAAGCTGGCTACGGAATATTCTGAAAAATTGGAAATACCATATGAGGTTCTGGGCTTCGAAGAATCATTTGGAATCAATATGGATGAAGTGGCAGCCCTTGGAGAGGAATGGCGGCCATGCACCTATTGTGGGGTTTTACGCAGAAATTTACTAAATCGCCGGGCCAGGGAGCTTGAGGTACAAAAAATAGCATTCGGCCATAATCTTGATGATATGAGCCAGAGCGTGCTCATGAACATAGTTAATGGGGATGTACAGAGACTTGTTCGATTAGGGCCGCACAAGAAGACACAGGAAGGTCTTGTGCCCAGAATGATACCTTTACGCATTGTTCCGGAGTCAGAGATAAAACTTTTTGCAAATGTAATGGAAATCCCATACCTGGACATGCATTGCCCCAGCCGGCCCCGTGCCCACCGGCTCGGATTTCTGGAAATAATAAACCAGATGGAGAAAGAAACACCCGGCACCAGGCATTCAATTCTCAGCTCCTATGACCAGATGATTGAGCCATTGAGGCAACACTTTCCGCCTGCTGAGCTGAATGATTGTGATAAATGTGGGGAACCGACAATGGGGGATGTTTGCAAGGCCTGCGAGCTGTTAGCAAGGGTGAAGGAAGCCCTGGAAAAAGCATAAATTTCCATTCTATATGTTTAACGACTAAATTTGACAGTAAATCATATATACTTAAATATTCTATATGTTTAGTGAGGATAAAATGGAACTAATCATATTAAATGAATTAATATCCAAATTGCTTGAACGCAAAAGCCTGGATTCATTGCCAGATTCAATCTGGAAGCGGACATCTGCCCTGAACACCTGGGGGACCAATGCCATAGAGGGAAGTACAATAACCCGCAGCGATGCTGAAAAAATACTGCTGGAGGGAAAGACTCCTGGTGGAAAGCCAGTCAAGGATGTCAGCGAGACAATCCAACATGAGGTTGCATTTCGAGGGCTTCTGGAACGTTCAAAATGCCCAATAACATTGGAAACAGTTCTTGAGCTTCACGGCCAGGTTTTCAGATTGATAGTTCCTGATGCTGGCCACTGGAGACGAATAAATGTCCGAATCCAGGGCGCAAAATTCTCCCCTCCAAGAATGGAGAAAGTCATTACAGAAATGGAAAACTGGCTTGCCGAATATCAGCAGCGGGACATTCAAGGCGAAGATGTTTTCACATTAGCAGC
>DAOVXH010000108.1 GCA_030636255.1 Methanomassiliicoccales archaeon | reverse complement strand
ATGGTTGCCAGTTTTTGACCCCCCATCTCGATGTTATAGACCATTGGCAGCCATTTTAAAATAAAGCGTCTGAGGAACCACATGAAGCCGCCCTGTTCCTTGATAAGACCAACTTCCTGTCTGTTGGAGTTCATGATTATCCACTCATCCTTGAACATTGATTTCAGCCCTTTTCTCTTGAGAATACCAATAAGTTGATTGGAATGGGAATCGATTATCTGGTATGAACCAGAGAAGTCGATTATCTGTTCCTGTTTGATTCTCATAATTTCTAACTGCTTAGTACTATCACTATATACCCTGATGTCTTCCTTTAGTTTCAATAATTTCTTCTGAACGAATCCGATCTCTGGGTCCTTCCTTCCTGGTTTCAGACCCGGATATATGTAATATTTGTTGCCAAGGGACACTATCTTCTGTTTTACTGTGAATTGATTTCCCTGAAACTTATTCTCTGCCGCTGTTTTCGGTGGCGGTGGTGGTGCCACGCTCTGCTGATTTGTCATATATTTTCCTCCACTTATTTACAATGTAACAGAATGTTTGGTATATAGTTACAAAACGGTGTATACTATAATTCCTATTATAGATATGCCAACTTTTCTATTAATCATTATACGTTTTTGCACCCATAGCACCCATAGAATTATCTCAAACTAGGATGGAGTTTCTGTAAGTGAGGGCTCCCCACACTAAAGCATGGGGCATCCCTTCCGTTATCTGATTGAAGACATGATTAGATTTATGATGATGTCATTCAATCCTAATCAGGGATGCTTGTGCTTTGAGCTGTGAGTCCTTTGACTGAACTATTTTCGCCTTTCATCCACAAACCTAAAGGTTGCGGCATTCAGGCGAAACATGTTCAGTAAATATTATTAAACTCCGACGAACTGGAGTTCAATATTATTTATATGAAAACTATAGTGTTTTCTCATTTCAGTTCGATGGCCCTCTCTGGGCACAGCTCATGGCAGCAATAGCACCTTATGCATTCCTTATAGTTAATTTTCGCCAACTTATCAGCAATCTGGATGCAGTGTTTGGGGCAGGCTGTGGCGCAGATTCCGCAGCCGATGCACTTGTTTTTATCTGGGACTGGTTTTTTTGTGAATCTATTGCCAATAAAGTTCAGAATAAATCTTGGAATAGGCATGTCTTTCTTCATGGCTAGCTTGAATTTTAGGTCTGAAAAATTTTCCAGGCTAGTTCCCCGAATTTCTATGTCCTCGACCTTGCCAGTGGTCATTTTCCTTTCCACTGCATTGGATATTGTTGGAACGGTCTTCGGGTCCAACTTTATCATATTGCAGGCCACAATATCAAGTGCCACAGGGTCTGTGCTGGCAATGAATGCTCCAGCTTTCTTTGCTTCTCCACCAGAGGGGCCTTTTCCCTCCATTCCGATGACTCCGTCCATGAATGTCAGAGTAGGTTTGACATAGACCTGGATGTCCAGAAGCATGTCTGAAAAATCCTTCGGGTCAGGTAACTTGGCATGATAGGCTGCCTTTGTGAGGCCCGGTATTACACCATAAAGGATTTTTGTGCCTCCGGTGAAGGTTGTGAATGTGTGTGTCTTTAATTTCGGAACTGTGATGACCTTGTCCACCTGCTCTATTATCTGAATAACTTCCAGGGATTTGAGTAGCTTGCCGTCAGGATTAGATACTCTGGCACTTTCCACGTTCCAGTTTAGTTCTGCTCCAGTTCCTTCAATGGCCTTGTCCATCTGGCATTTTTGATATGTTTTTTCCAGCCGGGACTTTGTGAATGCCAACCCCGGACTGTCACCGACAATGACCTTCCCTCCGGCCTTTTCAATTAACTCGATAAGTGCCTTGACAACTGTTGGGTGAGATGTAACAACCTCATCTGGCTTGCTTGGAAACAGTAAATTAACTTTCAGCAGAACCTTATCTCCAGGCTTTACAAAATTTCCCATGCCTCCGAGATGCTCCATTGCCTCTGCTACGGCTTTTCTCACCTGTTGGATTTCATATTCCTCGCAAAGAGAGATTGAAACAATTGGCCGGGTCATGTTGTCCATAATGTTAATTCGCCTAAATAAACCTTACAATGATAGTTCCAGCTTTCTCAGTGCCTTTGACGCACCCCTTGTTCCGAAGTAAAGGATTGCCAGAGAGATGTCCCATGAAATAATAAGCATCATTAATCCTAAAAATTTGTCCTGAAAGGCAATTGCCAGCGGTGGAATTAGTAAGAAGCAGGACAGGAACAGAACAATCAGCATGAAGGTGTACATTGTCATGACATCCGGAGCATTTCCAGATGATTCGTCAAAATTGGGACTTCTGGTGCCGTGCCAGATTCCGATTCCAGTGGCTGTAAAGAACATGGTTATAGCCCCTATTGAGGTGAACAAAATGCTGATTGGATTAAGCCCGGAAATTAGAGGTATTGGTATGGCCACAAAAAGAACAATAAAAGGCAGCATCAGCATAACTGCCAACATCTTTCCGTGAATTATTTCATTCTCTGTAACTGGCGCTGTCTTGAGTATCCAGGAGCTTTTGCCGTCGCGGCTGATGGCCCCAAGGGCAGGGATAAGTCCCAGAGAGACTATGGCCAGGTAAAGTGTCAGGCCCACAACCAGTATTGGTATGTATTGGATGAAAAAGCCAGGAAAATCTAAAAAATTCTTGAATTCATTGTAGAAGTATATGGCAAATATCAGCAATCCTGCAAGTGTTATTGCATTTCCAACCCCTTCACGTCGGCGGAGCAGGGTTCGGACTTCCCTGTCATAGACTATTAGAGTAGCTGGCCCGAAATATTTCTTAATCTGAGATGCCATGAAGGTCTTGCCTGTTTTTCTTTTAATATAATGATAGGTGGCCTTGGACCTTGTCATATTGTTCCAGCTCTCCAGCAGGAAATAGGATGAGATTGGGATGCCAATCAGGGAAATCAGCAAAATAATTACTAAATAATTTGTCAGCTCCCAGCCGCCGATTCTAAGTTGGTTCATTACCATGTAAATTGATGATATAACCGGGCTGAACAGTGCCGCTCCCAGTAATTTTCTTGGCCAGCTTTTCAATCCACTGAGAATGGAATATGTAAAACCAACAATTGAGGCCAGAAGGGTCAGCAGAATGAGGTTAACAACTATGGACGGGGGTATAACAAAATACAAAAACGGATGCACAAAGGTCATTGCAGTGAGCATTCCCAGACCAAAGGCCAAAAGAGCCAGGTTGAACACCATTGTTGTCAGGAGTTTTCCAAGAACAACATTAATATGCCTTGATGGTTGAACCAGCAAAAAGACACTGGCAGGCCTTTCAACCAGGTAATGATAAATGTCCAGAATGGACTTTCCCATGAGCACCAGGAAAAATAGGAACAGCACATCATTCAAATCCAGTGGAAAGTCAACTATTTCATCAGAACGATTGATAAATGCAATAATGCCGTCAACAGCAAAGAATGCCACCAGCATGACAGTGAGAGACCATATTGTGTACAGCTTACTCTTGTTCAATCGTTTTAGCATGTTCCTGTAACCGCCAAGAACGTCGGCCGAGAATATTTCAAGAGCCACAGGTAGCATGGCTCATTTGCCTCCGGTTAATGGCCCGAAGGCAGCTCTGCCTTCCACAAGTGCCACAAAAACATCCTCAAGTGTATTGACCTGGAGCTTATTTTTAAGCTCAGAGGGTGTATCCAGACCAACAATCTTACCCTTGTGAATTATCGCCACCCGGCTGCAAAGATCGTCTGCTATTTCGGTGACATGGGTGCTCATGAAGACGGTTTTCCCGGAAGCAGCATAATTTCTTATCCAGCCTTTAACAATCTTCGCATACCTTGGGTCCAGGCCGCTGGTTGGCTCGTCCAGTATCAGGATGGGAGGTTCGTGAAGCACGCTTGAAGCAAAGGCGATACGCTGTCTCATGCCCTTGGAATATGTACCAATTTCCAGGTCCAGAAAATCATCAAACTCCAGAATTTTGGTGTACTGGTCCACACGATTTTCAAGAACATCATTTCCAATGCCTCGAAGGGTGCCCATCATTGCCATGAACTCCCTGCCAGTTAATTTTTCAAAAAGTGCAGGCATCTCAGGAAGATAGCCAATTTTACCCTTGACCTCCAGTGGATTTTTCATAACATCCAGATTGTCCACCAGGGCAGTTCCGCCGGTGGGCTTCAGAAGACATGCAAGGACCTTCATTGTGGTTGTCTTTCCGGCGCCATTTGAACCAAGCATGCCAAATATCTCGCCCTGGCCAGTGGAAAAACTGATATCGTCAACAGCTCTGACATCGCCGAATGTTTTTACAAGGTTTCGGACCTCTAGCATACTAAGCACTATTGTGATTTAGTTATTTATTGATGATTACAGAAATGTTCACCACGCATACATCAAAATTATTGGAGTGTTGCATTTCCAAGTATTCTTGGGCCTGTGGAATCCAGCCAGTTAACAATAATAGCATCTGATTTATCAAGAACCATCTGACCGTCCAGCTTTACATGAATATTTCCAGAATCTCCAGCCTTCAGTTCACCATCCATGGAGACAGTACCAGGAACAAACTGCATTCCCGACGCAATATGAATGACCACGCCATCCTTCAGAGTATCGCGCCAGAACTTGCTTATCTGGATATTCAAATTAAGCTCATCTGCCACAGAAAGATTTCCAGCTTCAGTAAGAACGCAGCCCCGGCCAACATCGTCCGGCTCGACATTTTTCAATGCCAGTCCCACCCTGGAGCCAGAACCTGCCTCATTTACATCATCATCATGCATCTGAATTGACCGGACTATTGTTTTCTTTCCTGACGGCAAGATTACAACTTCCTGATGTTTCTTTACAATGCCCTGGTCAACTATTCCCAGGCTGACTGTGCCAAGACCTTTGACAGCAAATGAATGGTCTACACTAATTTTTGTGGGGCCATCCCTGGGCACTGGTTTTTGTTCCATGAATTCTTCCCGCATGATATTGGAATCGCCTATTCCCTCTTGAATAGGCCAGTTATCAAGATTTGTGTCCTTGATTATAGGCTTGATCTGGTCTGGTTGAATATAATTCTCAAGTATTATCTTACCATTTTTGCCCATGACATCGCAGGCAACCATCATCTCGCCAATCTCCTTGTCCAGCCGGTCTATGACCAGGATGACCTCATTGCCCAGATACAATGAAAATAAAAGAGGAGGTAATCTATCTGGGTATCTTGTTGGAACTGCCACTGCCAGGGATGCTTCACCCTTCTTGTGATTGTACAGAGTAATATCGCTCTCTGTTCCCTTCTTTCCAAGACTGGATGCCAGTTCCTCGGAGTTCAACACACAAAGCATAGTGGTTTCCATGAAAGCCGGGGAGATGGAGCAATTATAAAAAGGTTCCATGCAATAACTTTTTAGTATTGTAGTTTTCACATGATTTCATATTAATTTTCAATATGCTGATATAATGTGAAACTCCTATGCTAATACAGAACAGAGGTGCAAATATGGTTAAAAGAGTAACAGTACTAGAAACCCGGTCGTGTGTGAGTTGCAATGGAACAGGAGTAGGAGATAATGGCCAATCATGCGGTAGCTGCAGTGGAGCCGGAAGCATAGGCGTACAGACAATCAGATAATTACATTCAATATTACAATTCTCCTCTTTTTCTTTTTTTCACCTTTTTTCACAACTTTTTTCTTAATACTGATATATAGTGAAACCCCTACAGTATATTAGGACGGCGAGTAAAATGATGTACAGGAACCACAGGGAATATGACAAAAGCCCCTTGAACCAGAATCATGAAATACTCAGAAGCTGGCTCAATGGTGAGACTAATAATGATAGTCTCAGAACATGGCTAGCAACACTATCAAATTAGCTGTCCAACACATGCAATTACATGTGTTCATACGCAATCACGATAAACTCTTCCCCACTTGGGCAGGATTCTCTCTCCAACCTAGGCATTATGCCAAAACCCTGCCCTTTTTATTTTTATAAATAACTCCTAAAAAGAATGAATTCTGAAATTTAGCCAGATAAAGAATTATGCTCCCGTCGGTAACCCAAGGAAACACATCTGGCTAATTCTTCAATCAGCGATTTTTGTATTTCTGGCTGATTTTCCAGCAAATGACGATTGGCTCCAAAAATCGTCAATTATCTGATTTGCTTTGTTGTCTCGCATTCTAGCATAATGCCTTTCGGTTATCATGGTTGAAGAATGTCGAAGATGCTTTGACACTGT
>DAOVXH010000013.1 GCA_030636255.1 Methanomassiliicoccales archaeon | reverse complement strand
TAATTTCCTGGGCAATTCTCTGGCCCGTGGAAATTCCCGGTTCTATTAAATCGGAATAAGGTGAGCCAGATATGTTAATATTTGTTCCAGCCACTATTCTCGATGAAATTTCAAATACATAGAAATCCAGATTATCATCCACAATTGTCTCCAGGCAGAAGGGCCCCATCATTCCTCCGAATAGTTCTATGGACTTTTCAATGACCTGTTCGGCCATTGTGAAAACTTTCGGCAAAAGGGATTCTCGAATTACCAATGGCAGATTGCCAGTTACCACGAAACTCGGGTAGATGTTCAGCTTTTTCAGCTCTTCCTGGCTGCCTAATTTGTACATTTCGTCAATGTTTGTCTCGTCCCGGCGGTCCATGCCCATTAGTTCTAATTTACCCTTGGAAAGCTGGTACCCATCATCACGAATCGGGGAGTAAAAGTAATGTAAATAATATCTTGTTCCTAATATATATTCTTGAATATTATATTTCTGCCCATGCTCGATACCAAGCTTGAACCCGTGATGGTCCTTGGCAATAAAGAATCCTCTTCCGCCCTTTGCGCCGTGGTATTTCACAAGCACTGGTCTGTCAATATCCTTCGGGTCGGCGATAAGCTCTGGCATTTTGATGCCGGCTGAAGTCAACCATTCCCGTTCCATATCCCTGTCTGACTCCCATTCTAAAACAGCGCGATTGCCAAATGTTGGAAGTGGAATCTCGGCGAACCTTTCTGCTCCAAGATACTCAACAAATGAGCCGTGTGGTATAAGAATAACATTCTTTGCAGCCAGTTCACCTGCTCTGGTGACAATCTCATCATAATTTTTTACAACGAAAAACTCGTCCGGCTTGGCCAATGGAAATGCATCATAGAACTTCGGGGCCTTTCCAATGGCGATTCCTAGTGTTTTAAAACCTTCCTTTCTTGCACCTGCCAGTATCTGCAATGAGCTGTGGGAACAAACTGTGGCTATGGTGATATTTTCCAGGTCATAGCCTGCTAAAATTTCTGATATCTCTGATTTTGAGACCATAACGTGGGAAAACCGGTCTTGAATTTAAGTCTTTCTAACTAAAAAGCTTCACCAATTCACTGTCCACACAGTATCCGCGGTCACATGAACCCAATACCCACTTCCAGGGTTCATCAAGTCCATATCAGTGAGCTGGCTTACCATATATGGGGATTCTGCGTCAAAGGCCTCTACCATGTCATAGCTGGTTCCTGCAAGTGTGCTCTCGATGCTCAGTGAAGTCTCTCTGGGAAATCCTACAAGGTTCCAGCCAGCGTAAAGGTTTATGTCTGTAATTATGGGCCTTGAGCCGGTTATGGTTAGTTGGCATTCCTCGGTGGTATGGAGCCAGAATCCCATGGTATGCTGGATATCAGTAATGTCATTGGAGCTTGAATATACAGAATAAGTCTTCCAGGAATCTAATTTATCCTGGGCATCATAGTATTTCAGCCTGTCCCACTTACCCTGGATGGAAACAAGTACATCTGCGATTAAGGTATTATCAGGAATCAGGGGAATAGATACCAGATTCCAACCATCTGTCAGATTAAAAGTATAAGAATTATTGCTGAGAATTGCAACACTGGCTCTAGTGAATAGTTCACCAAATGCTGCCTCAACATAGCCTGTTTCCGGCAATGGCTGGGCAGTGAAGAACCCTGCCTGATTTATGACTCCTACATCTGTGGCCCATGAGAATATGATGTCCTGAACCTCATTGTCGTTCTCGTCAAATGCCTGGGCAATAAACTTCAGGTCCTCATTGGCTGTTACTTGTGCCGTATCAGGGTTTATTTCAATGCGGACAATGGTGATTCCTCCCTCAAAGACAGGATATGAATCCACCGAGACTCCAGCACCTAGAATTCCTGTGTAAGGAAGGTCACCGAAATCATCGCTTCCAGGTATGTCCTGGGCAGGTCCGGAGAATAAGTCCATTCCTACATAATCTCCCCAGTAATTGCCACCTGACGGGTAACCATCATCCCAGGTATTGAGACCATCTGATTCACTGGCCTGAATACTATTATCAAATATTGAATTGTGATAGATGCTGTTAAATTCTGCACCCTGAAGTGTTATTCCTATCCCATTATTGAAGGATATTGTATTGGATTCGATTATGTTTGAATCTGCGTCCCATACATGAATTCCATAATTGTTCATCTGAACATCATTGTTCCTGATAATATTGTCATTTGATAGCCAGACATATATTCCATAATAATTGCTTGATATTATATTGTCCTCCACCAGGCAGCTTTGTGCAGAATCGCTGTCAATCATTCTAATGCCGTTCATGGGATTACTGGAAATGATATTATTGTAAATCCTGACATTTGAGGAGTCCTCCACCATAATTCCAGAGTCAAGGAAAATTGGACCTGCGTCTCTAATGGTAAGGCCGGATATTTGCACATCATCAGAAATTACATGGAACACATGTCCTGAACCACCTCCACTGACTATTGCGGTGTCGCGATTCTCTCCCATTATTGTGAGTTTCTTGTTCACTATTACATTCTCAGTATAGGCTCCTGCAGCCACTGTGATAATATGTCCATCCAGTGTATCAGAATCATCTATTGCTGCCTGTATGAAATCAAAGCTCTCTCCGGTCATGACATTCTGTATTGGACCATTATAAGAATTGTTGACAAATGAATATAATTTACCATCTGTGGAACCCACATATATTGTTCCATCAATGTCTACTGCTGGAGATGATGCAACCAAGTTCCCTGTACTATAACTGCATTTCAAAGTGCCATTTGGGTTAAGTGAGATAATATTGGTTCCAGCTCCAATATGGATATTTCCTTCAGAATCTATTGCTGGTGATGATAAAGATACATAATCGGAAGTTGAGTATTTCCAATTCAATACTCCGCCTGAATTCAATGAATAGATATTTCCATCGGCTGAAGATATGTAAATATTCTCATCCTGGTCAACGGATGGTGATGAAGTGACAATTCCATCTGTTTGATATTTCCATCTTAGATAACCATTGGAGCTCAGGGCATAGAGATTCCCATCATAGGAGCCAATGTAAACAGTCCCGTCCTGGCCGATTGCCGGGGAAGATGATACTTTATCATTTGTTGTATAACTCCATTTTAGTTTTCCATCGGAATCCAATGCAATTACCCTATTGTCATCACAACCAAAGTACACGGTTCCATCTGTGCCCAGTGCAGGAGAAGAGCGTATATCTCCCTTTGTTCTAAAGAACCATTTGAGGTTTCCATCTGGATTCATAGCATATAATCTGTTATTGTCTGAACCAAAGTAAATGGTGCCGTCTGGGCCTATAGCTGGAGACGTAGTTATTGCCTTGGGAGTGCGATATTTCCATTTGAGGATTCCATCTGGGTTTACAGCATGAAGATTCTTGTCATATGAGCCAATGTAAATTGTCCCATCCGGGGCCACTGCCGGTGAAGATGTACAAATTTTATTGCCTGTTGAATAGGTCCATTCCAACCTGCCTCCAGGATGCATTGCATAGAGATTTCCATCATCTGAGCCAAAATAAATTGTCCCGTCTTTGTCTATGGAAGGTGAGGAAGATACAAAATCATCAGTTAAAAAGCTCCATTTCAGATTCAGATCATTTGTGCTGGTATTTACAGAGGCAAAGCCAGTATTGCCTATATCTCTCCTGAACATGGGCCATCTTATTGTGAAGGGCATTGCCCCTGCTTCATTTGACATGGACCCCTCGAAAGCAGTGTTTTGGGTGCTGACACGATAATAATAGGTGGTTTCTGGAAGAACATTGTAATCTATGTACTCCAGGTCATTGCTGGAAGTTTCAAGATACACCACCTTTCCACTTACTGTTCCCCTGTAGATAATGTAATTGGTTATTTCCAAGCCTCCATCATCCAATGGAGGTTCCCAGGTAAGCCAAACATGATTGTCTCCAGGGGATGCCTGGAGATTTAAGGGTTCGCTGGGAATTCCAGTAATAGCATCTACCCGATTTGACATATACCCTTCAAATAATGAATTGTAGGCTGTTATCCGATAATAGTATCTCTGACCATTGATTATTGAGCCATCATAGTAATTTGTAATATTCCCCAGTGTGATAATTCGAGCCAAATTTAGAATGGTAGTTCCCCGATAAACCATGTAATTGGTTATCTGGTGACCGCCATCTTCAAGTGGTGGAGTCCAGGACAGAATAATTTCACTGTCACCTGGTGTCGCTGTGAGGAAAATTGGTTCAGAAGGTATTCCAGGGGAGGCACTTGCCTCATTGGTAAATCCACTCTCCCCTTCATTACTTATTGCACTGACCTTATAGTAATATGTTATTCCATTGGTCACATCATTATCTGTGTATGAAAGAACATTACCTATGGTAGTGTAAAACACCTCATTTCCACTGTTTGTTCCTTTGTATATATTGTAATTGGTGACTCCTATAGAATTCTCTGGGGCATCCCAGGTAAGGTCAACAAAGCTATTTCCAGGGTCTGCTTGAAGGTTATCTGGTGAATCAATTACATTTCCATTTATACTTAATGTGGGGTCTCCAAGAAGATTAAGTGAGAAATAAACCCAGCGATAGGAGCCAAGAATCCAGATCACTGGTGCAAACTTTTCTTTTGATATTTGGTGGGTCTTTCCTATTTTTGTTTCTTCTTTATTGAACAGTACATTGAAAAATTCCTCGTCATATAGCTGAGAGGTTCCTGATGTGTGACCAGGTGTGTACCAACCGTACCTGCTGTTTCCAAGGAAGGCCACTGCACCACCATCTTCGCTTGTGACCATTTGTTCGGCAATACTGTCAAATGACATACTTCCGCCTACGGTGTTCCTGTTATCATAGGATGCAACATAACAGCTCTGGCTGTACCATATGAAATAATCTTCATTGGTCATCAAATCTATGTCGCCCAAATTCATCCCACTAATTTGGGCGATGTTCCCGTGGCCCATATTGTTTATTAAGTGAGTTCCATTGTTTATTTCGCCAATAATTTCAAATTTATTGAATGTACTGTCCTTGTCATAATATTTACTGATATTGTAATTACTAGGAATGAATTTTTCTATTTTGTCCTTGTAATCCCCGCCCCAGGTAATTACATTATCAAGGGCCTGGCCAGAGAAAATGGTTTGTGTTATTACTGGGGATTCAGATGGAACACTCTCGTAAGCTATTATCTTCTCCACGAACCTGGCTACTTCTTGAGGATTATTGACTGGAGCCCTGCCCACATATACCTCAGCATATAGGTCATCCTCTCCTATCTCGCCCCATATCTTGTCACCATCATCATCCCAGGTTCCGTCCAGGGCAGCATAATAGATGTCAGCCGGTATGTCGAAATCCTCGTATTCAACCCCAACTAGACCGTAGAAACCCCTGTGAGGAATAATCTCCACATCTCCACCCAGGAGCACATAATCAATGTTCCATGTGACATATGCGTCCCTGATGAAATTGCGAATCTTTTCCTGTAAATCATCTCCCTGATACTCCACCTGAATTTCCTGGACCGTTTTGATGGTGGTGCTTATGCCTAAGCTATTTTTCCAGTCCACAAGAGATTGGAACTCTGGAATGAGGCTCTCGTCAGTAATTATGGCATAATCATATGCGCCTGGCAATAATGCGTCGATACTGCTGCCCACATCATAATCAGATAACATGGAAACGTCATCGGCCCGGCTAAGAACCTCTTCTCTATCCTTTTCCAGTCCCCTGAACATATTACCCTTTTCAAAATCTTCCGAGGGCCTTGTCTTTATAGTTATATGTATTGTTTCATAATAAGATATAGTACCATCAGCATAACATGTTAAAGGAAAAACATTGATGGTCAACAGGGAATATCCCCTGTAAATATGCGTGCCAGCATCTGAAAAAGTCTCAGGGGGGAAATATGGTACTCCGCCCTCCCAGGTAGTATACTTAGCCTCCTCCTCGTTTTCTATCCCTGTTGGTTTAGATCCCTGGGTTATTTCAAAGTTATATTTTCCATCCAGCATCTTATCGACGCCTTCGAGGACCAATATCTCATACGGTTCTTCCCCCTGAGGTATCAGCACTGTCACGGGTTCGAAAGGAATTACAGGTTTTCCTTCTTGATAGTAGCTCTCCAGTCCTGAAATCTCTATCTTGTCAAAGACAGAGGATGAGATTACTGGAGGCTGGTATGTTCTTGTCATGTTAATCTCGGAGATGCTAAGATTAGATGATGCCTCACTATGAACACTGAGGACACCCATGACTGAGGTAATGAGAAACAAACCAACTATCAAGAGGCTAATAACCTTCTTCATATACATTCAACTTCCTTTCAACTTATCTAATTCATGTTAATGAGAATATATATACTTGAGCTGCAGAACACCGACATAAACACAATACACCATGATAATTTTTCCCGGATTAAAAAATACACTGGCTATCACTGAATGATACAGAAAAAATAGTGTTTTTTAGAAGACCCTTGGTGTATGAGGAATACACCATATCCCACCATTATCAGAAATACAAAAGATATATACCATAGTAGTAAATGGCCGACTCGATATTCATGGAACACGATCAGGAATGTGCCTCATGCGGCACCAGGCTGGTAGGAAAGGGAAACACCCAGTTCAATTGCCCAGGATGCGGTACAAAGAGCCTTGGCAGATGCATCCGGTGCAGGGACCAGAGTGTAGAATACCAGTGCCCGGAATGCGGCCATGAGGGACCTTAAGGAGGCAATAATATGGGTCAGGTAAGCATTACTTTTGAGATAATGCCAGAGGGAATTGAAACAAGTCTAGATGACATCAAGAGCAAGGTAGAGATAAAGATAGGCGACATCTCCAAGATTGAGCAGACCGAGATTAAGCCAATCGCTTTCGGCCTAAAGGCGCTTATGATGAATGTTCTCGTTGATGACCAGGAAGGCATAATGGACAAACTTGAAGCGATGATTGCAGAAGTCGAGGACGTCCAGAGCGCTAAAGTAATCACCATGACGCTGATTTAGAGCGTCATATAGGGCAAATTCTATTTCAACAATCTATATTTTACAGAAACATGCCCCGTCTCGAACAAAGACCTGTCTTTGTGAGTAGGCTGAAAACTTGTTTTCAGACGTAGGGAGAACCATACTTGGTTCGAGTATGTGATGATTTCATCCTTCGCTTCCTTACGGAAAGCTGCGGACTGCGTGGAAAGGTATCCGGCGAATTATCATTGGTTCCTTTCCGCTGGCGAGCAAACATGGTTTCTAAACGATTAGATAAAGTTTGCTCGAGGCGGGGTACTGGAATTATTTTATGAATGAGTGACAATTCTAATTATTTTCTTTGGACACCCCGTGTGTGAGCGCGGGGAGGTCAAAACCCAATTAATCTATTTGTACTTCCGTTTCCGGCGTTTCAATTTCTTCAGTTTCCTCAGGCACCTCTGGAGGCTGTTTCTTCTTCATCATGTAGGCCGCAACAAGAATAATTGGTACAAGAATTAGAATGAGAATTAGCCACCAGTATTGGCCAATTCCTGGTTCTTGAACAGTTGTTGGGTCTTCAGTAACATCCGGGTCTAATGGAGCAAAGTCCTCGGTGTCTGGAACTCCGTCACCGTCGTCGTCTGTGTCTGCATTATCGCCAGTTCCATCCCCGTCCGTGTCAATAGTTTCATCAGGATCATTGGGGAAAGCATCCTCAAAGTCAGGTGTTCCATCTCCATCTGTATCAATAGGCACAATTGTTACCTGAGTTGTATCTGTATCAATATTTCCAGCAGTATCTGTAACTCTTAGTGTTATTATGGCCAAACCTTCAGTGGTAAATGCATACTCTGGTTCAGAATTATATAATGTGATTGATTCTGTTCCATCATCGAAGGTCCAGGTGTAATTAATTATCTCAGTATTGTCTGTGGAACCAGTTCCATCAAAGGTAACAACCTCTCCGATTTCAGCATTTTGACTAGGGCCAGCATTCGCATTAGGAATATCATTATCAATTATTGGCACAGTAATTGCTGTGGTTGAGTTCCAGTTTCCTGCTTCGTCCTTTGCCATGAGATAATAATGCAGTTCTTCGTTCTCAAATATTGAAACAGATATGCTATTTTCATATTGATTGCCTGATGCAAGGGACATGGTTGTATTTATTTCTGCATCTGAACCGAACCAGTATACAACTCTGATTTCTGCCAGATTTAAATTATCAGTGACATTAGCAAGGAATGTGTAACCATCTCCAGTGGTACCTGAGATTGGGCTATTGTCTATTATCTCTGGCTTTGCCATATCAAAACCACAAGTTGTGTTCAAAATGCTGGGGGCTTCTTCTGAATTGTTAACCCCATCACATGCAATGGAATAAAATTCATAATATCCATATCCAGGGAAAGTAAAACTCCAGCTCCAAGGAGATGCTGTGTCGGTTCCTGCCGATGTGTTTGCACCCCAATTAATATTGTCCTGGCTGAATCGGTAATATAATGATACATTTTTTATTCCGCTGTTATCTGGGTCAGTAAACCCTGTTATTTCTAACTGTGAATCTGTTTGCCAATATGGAATAATTGGTGAAAGCCAAGAGGTTGGTGCGTTGGAATCCTTTGTGTTGAAACACCATGAATATGGAATTGCAACATAATCATCAAGTGTTGAATAATCACTTACTTTCAACCTAACTTGAAAATCCTCTGTCCAGTCATCATGCGTCCAGGTTGCTGTGTCATTGAGAACATTGGTCTGGCTCCATCCCGAAAAGTAAAATTGTGTTAATGGCCAACTCATATCTCTAATAGTTGGGGTTACACTGGTATCCATTGATTCAGAGAATACTACTGTAACCGAATTATCTACTAGAATATCTATTGCTGAGTCATTTGGTGTGGTAGAAATAACATGGGATTCCACTGTCGGTTCAATCAATGGATAATAATCTCTTGCTCCTGCTTCACCATCAATTGAAGTGTACGCCGTATCCCCAAATCCGTCACCATTTGCATCAATTCCATTATAATCACTCCAGTAATTCCCTCCGATTGGTAATGATTCATTCCAGAATGCAGCATTACCAAAATGAAGGGCCAGATAATTATAATCGTCCGATCTCCTGATGAATGTGTTGCTGTAAATGTAATCTCCAGTCCCAATAGAAGAGATGTGTTCTATTTCAGCTAACCAATTGTAAGCAGCAAGATTACCATAAATTAGATTATCATGTGTATCAAGCATAAATATACCGCTCCAATTGTTGTATATTACCGTACTATTTGACAATACACAATCTAAAGTGTTAAATCTAAATACAATACCATTACGGTCATTGTACTTTGCAATATTATTATCCAGTGTGGTATATCTGCTATTACTGGTCAATGTGATTCCATCCCATGAATTATTCGAAGCCACATTATAATCAACTGAAGACAAAATTACGTAAGCAAGATACAATCCATATTTATTCTCAAAAACTACATTGTGAGAGATATCACAATAGAAGGAATCTACTACATAAATTCCATAATTATCATTATGGTTAGCGGTGTTATTCCGGATGATTGCATCATCTGAACTTATGTATGTTCCATTGGAGTTAAAATTTAGTGAATTATTTTCAATAACATGATTTTCTCCTTTTATGTAAATTCCATAATTATTAAACTCTGCAGTGTTATTTTTTATTATTATGCTGTCAGACTGTGTCACTTGAATTCCATTATTGCTATTATTTGAAACATTATTGTTTGAAACAATATTGAAATTAGATTCGTAAATGGATATTCCAAGTCCATTATTAGAAACGTTGTTACGGGTTATATTGTTCTGGAAACTATATTCTACAAGGCGAATTCCAGTACCTGTGTTAGCAATTGTGTTATTATTAACGATATTGTCATTTGAATAATACCACATATTAATTCCATAGGTATTGTTTGAAATGCTATTATTAGATACGGTGTTATTACTAGAATAGCCAAGCTGAATTCCAAGAGAACAATTGTCTAGACTTTGGTTTTCAACAATGACTTCTGAGCAATTAGCAAGTATTACCTGCCCAGCACCTATTGGAACGATGCCGCCAACTTGATTTTTCCAATATTGTAAAGATTTTCCATTAACCATATTGCTGGTATCCATGGAATGTGAAATCAAATCTTCAAGTAGAAAGCTGTATAGATATACTCCATTATTTTCCATTGTATTATTGTTAAGAGTAACATTGCTGGAACTAATGAGACGAAACCCATATGTGCCATTATATGCAGTATTATTGTTGAATGTGGCATTATTTGATGAGGAAAGATAAATATTCGCCCAATTCTGGTCGAATGTATTATTATTTATTGTGCAATTTGCACTTAAATAATGGAATAATCCATAATCATCATTTGAAATGAATGTATTGTTAGTTATTGTTCCATTTTCAATGTTACGTGTATTCAACCCTGAATTCGCATAATACCAATTGCTAATACCGCTAGCATTGTGTAAATAACAATCTCTGACTTCAAAATAATCAGTAGTATTTCCAATATATATACAATATCCAAATCCTGTACCATCTATCTCCAAGTTTTCGATAATCCAAGGGGTACCGAGACTGCCATCCCCTGCGCTCACACCATTAACACCAATCCCAAAATCCGCATCCGAATCAATCCTAATGGGGGCATGAATCGTATACATCAACCCATTCTGCTCCACAATCTTGCCCTCAGCCTCCTCTTCTACATCAAAAAGAACAAAGCCAGAGCTAAAAATCAAAAATACACATAGGATTATTGTAACTTTTCTTTTCATCTCCTTCACCTGGGTGACAATCAAAAGTCTGGCTTATAACAATTTCGATATTATTTATATTTCTTCTTCAGTTTCTTAGCCAAATCTTTGCTAATACCGGAAATCGCTTCCAGCTCTTCATTTTTCGCCTTCTTCAGCTTGGTCTTTGTATCAAAGCCAGCATCAATAATTGCCTGTGCCTTTGAATAGCCCAGACCAGGAACCTTCACAATCTCATCAATGAGGTTTTCCTTGCCTTTCTTTTTCTTGGGCTTGTCTTCCTTCGGTTTATCGACCGGAGGAAGTTCTTCCTTGGCTGACTTTTCTTCTTTTTCTGGTTTTTCGGCAATGTCCAGAAGGTCTTCCAGCTTTTCCTCTGCAGCATCTTCCTTCATGTCTGTTGTGAATTTCTGGCCGCATTCCTCGCAGAACATATCATCCACAGTGCCGATAATTCCGCAGTGAGGGCATTTGAACTCCTCTGCCTCGAATTCGCTGATTGCCTGCTCTTCAGCAGCATCAACTGCCTCAACCAGTTCCTCTGGCGGCTCAATGTCCTTCTCTGGTGCAACTTCTGGCATTGCCTCTTCCTCTTTTGGCTCTGGCTCAATTTCATCATCAGTTTTGCCTGCCAGCTGCTCAATCCTTCGCTGGGTGGAGTCCCGGTTTTTCTCTGCATCTGTAAAGTCCGGTGCTATTGCCAATGCCCTTTCAAATGAATCAAATGCTTCTGCAAAATTTTCTTTTCTGGAGTACCCGAGACCGCGATTGTTCCATGCCTCTGCATAATTTTGATCAATTGCAATGGCCTCTTCAAATGCCTCAATGGCCTGGTCTATTTTTTCATCGCCCAGAAGTGCCCAGCCCTTGCTGTTTATTAGTGTCATGTCCTTCTTAATTGTCAGTGCTTCATCAAGGCATTCAACTGCTTCTGTGAACCGCCCCATATCATAGAGTGCGCTGCCCTTGTTTGCCCATGCTCCGGCATTTTCCGAATCAATATCAATGGCCCTATCAAAGTACTGGATTGATTTATCTGCATCTCCAGAACTTAGAACCACAGCCCCCTTATTGTTCCATGCCTCGGAGAAGTCTGGGTCTATCTGGATTGCCCTGTCTATGCATAGAATTGCATCATCATGCTTATCCATCTCCAGGAGTGCAACCCCCTGGGCGTTCCAGACCTCTGCCAGGTCAGGTGCAACTTCAACTGCCTTGTCAAGGCATTCAATGGACTTCTTCAATCTTCCCAAACGCTTGAGGAGGCCAGCCCTTCTCACCCAGGCCAGTGGTTCCTCCGGTCTGTTCTTGGTTATAATGCTGTTCACTTCCAGTGCCTGGTCTATCTCCTCGACCTTTGTAAGCATTGATTCCTTGTTCAGTAATGCCACAAGATTGTCTGGCTCTGCCTTCAGTGCTCTATCATAAGCGTCAATTGCATAGTCCGGCCGATTCATGCTGGCCAGTACATTGCCTTTTTCAATCCAGAGTTGGGAATGTTCGCTGATTCCAAGGGCCTCCTCTATTGCCTTTATTGCCCCATCATACTTCTCCAGGCCCCTCAATAACCGTGATTTCTCCAGAAGTAGTTCTTCCCTGTCCATAGCCCGTTCGATGGCCTTCTGCTCTTCAAAATCTTCCTGCATCTTTGGCTTGCCCACCGGAAGCATGTCTGGATCTATGCCTTCATCTTCTTCGGCCAAGTCAACACCACAGTCCGGGCAGGTAAGGTCATCGTCTGTGACCCATGCACCGCATTCTGAGCAGGAGAAAAATTCACTCTCAGTTTTGGGATGGGGGGTAGCAGGTATCTTGAGCGTATCCCCGGCCTTTATGCCGCATTGGGAGCAGAACTGTGCCTCTTCCCTTAGCACATGGCCACAGCTATTGCAGTTGGCCAGGTCCTTTAGCTCTTTTCTGGCCAATGCCTGAGCCTCAATCTCGAGTTTCTTTTCCTGGGCCAGCCTATCATCTTCAGCCTTTCTGGCTGCTTCCTCGGCTGTGGCAATTCGGCCATCTGCAACCTCTTTCATTGCATCCTCTGCCTTTTTCTTCTCCTCAAGGGCAATGTCCCAGCCAGGTTTCATTGCCAGGGCCCCATCGAAGGCCTCAACAGAATTCATGAACTTGGAAAGCATGGCAAGTGCAACACCCTTCAGCAGCATAACTTCCGGGTTTCGCCATTTGGCCAGCACCATCTCATAGCAAACAATTGCATCCTCATATCGCTCCATGTCATGAAGCAAAATTCCCTTGTTAAGCCAGGCATCAAGATAATCCTCCTTCTTGCGCAATGCCTTGTCAAATGATTTTAAAGATTCATCATAATTCTCAAGGTTCTTCAGGGCCACACCGCGATTGTTCAGAACCTGAACATTGTCTGGCTCCAGCCTCAGAACCTTATCATAGCAGAGCACCGCCTCCTCGAACTTGCCCAGGTGATGCAATGTTGCCCCCTTATTATTCCAGGCCTTGGAGAATTCCGGGTTCAGTGCCAGTGCCTGGTCATAGCATGCTATCTCATCATCATATTTTTCAAGGTGATAATGGGTTGCGCCAAGATTATACCAGGCCTCCTCGCTTTCGGAATTATACTCCAGCACCTTCTTGAAGCAGTGGATGGCCTCATCGTGCAGTCCCATGGCAGAAAGTGCATTTCCCTTCATGAGCCAGGCAAGGTCATACTGATTTTTCATCCGCAATGCGGCATCATAGTATTCTATTGCCTTTTTGTAATTGCCAGTGCCATAAAAGTCATTTCCCCAGCGCATATTGTTTTCAAGCTCATCAATGCTTGGCAGGAACCTGTCACCTTCCTGTTCCAGTATGCGCTGGCTCTGTCCTTTTTCAAGGTCATCTGCCATATTGAACTTCTTCAGTAATAAGGTGAGCTTTTCGCCATCTGCCAGACTGACATTTAGCATATCTGCGTACTTGTCTGCGTCCTCTGTGAAGCCTGCTGTGGAAATGTAGACCGGGCTGAGCTCTTTATCTCCCTTATGCTTGCCTACAGTCATTTGCAGTTCATCTGGCCCAATTTTTCTCTGGCTCCGAACTGCCCTTATGAAAAACATACGGTCTTGTTCGTCATCATCTCTTGTGGCCTCGTAGTCCAGGTGCTTGCTGGTGAATTCTGAATTTTTAATGTTAAAACGCATTTCCTTCAGGAGTTTTGTTGTCAAAGCCTCGAACTCGTCCTGAGGCATGTCATTGATTATGCCAATCAATCTGTTTGGTGCAGGGTTCCAGCCTAACATTAATCCTCACTCTCCTTTATCAGCCTCTTGGCACTCTGCTCGCGCCACTTGGCGGCACCTTCCAGGTTCGGGTTCAGCTTCATTGCCTTGTCAAATGCCTCAATTGCCTCTGGATACCTGGCCTGCTCATGCAATATCATACCGAAGGCCATCCAATTATCTGCAACATAACCTCCAAGCTCAACAGCCATCTCCAGGGATTTCAGGGCGTCCTGGTCCTTATTGATTTCCTTCTGGGCCTCACCCAGGAATCGCCATATGTTTGAATCCTCTGAATCAGTATCAAGAGCCCTCATGAACAGCTCAATGGCCTCCTTGTACCCTCCATTGTCCAGCATTAATCGTCCTTTGCCTGTCAGGGCAGTAACATCGTCCGGGTCCAGTGCCAGTGCAGTGTCATATGGCTTCTTTGCCTCGGCAACCCTTCCCTCTTCACGGTATGCATCTCCCTGCAATGCCCATGCCTTTGCACTGTCCGGGTGATGTCTAAGAACTGCTCTGAGTGACTGGAGTGCGGCACCCCATTTACCCTTCTTAATCTGAATATTGACACGGCCAGTCAGGGCATCAGGGTCTGTGGGATATACCACCAGAAGCTTTTTGTACATCTCATCTGCCTCATCCAGCTTGTTCCTGTTCAGGAAGACCTTTGCCTTTCTGAGATAGGCATATTCATATTCTTCATCAATCTCAATTGCCCTGTCAAACATCTGCAGGGAACCGCCCCAGCGCCCCTTCATGACCAGAACATCTCCCTGTTTGGTCCAACCCTCTGGGTCATTTGGGTCAATGGCAGTGACCTTTTCATAGCACTTGAATGCATCATCTTCCCTCTCAAGTCCAAGGAATGCATCTCCAATTCCAATCCAGGCCTCGGTGTTCTCAGGCTCTGTCTCGATTATTTCATTGAAGGAGACAATTGCCTCCTCGTAATCCTCATCAAGAAGCTGGCAAGTTCCCTTTCCATGCCATGCCTCTGTATTTTTTGGTTCCAGTTCAAGAACCTCATCATAGGCATCTATTCCCTGGTCATAGACATCCATTTCATAGTATGCATGACCGCGGTTCAGCCAGGCAGTGATATTGTCCTGGTCTATCTCCAGGGCTTTCTGTATCTCAACAAGACCATCTTCTGACCTTCCCATTGATACCAGTATTCCGCCTTTCAGTGCCAGGGCTTCTGGGTTCTTAGGCTCCTTTTCAAGGAATTCTCTGGAGGCGGCCAGTGCTTTATTGTACTCACCTTCTTCAATGAGATTTTCAATGGATTCCATGCCTGATAGTGTCAATGCGTCGTCCAGCTGCTGTTCTGTCTCTATTTCCTCCAGCTCGGAAAGTACCTCAACCTCATCATCGGATAAATCATGCTCCGGCAAGTCATCTGACTCTGTGTCTTTGTCTGTAGGCGAGGCAGTGACCTCTGTTGATTCTGGTTCCGGTTCTGCCGGTAAATCAAGTTCCTCTTCAAGGTCATCAATTTCTGCTTCTGGTGAATCTGGCTCGCGTTTTGTCGGTATACCCATTAATGGACCAAGTATTGGCTCATCATCCTCATTGCCAGGAAGTTCAATCTCTTCAGGTAGGTCTGGCCAGTCAGGGTCCTTTCCCTCATTATCTTCAACGTCCAGGCCGTCCATAAACATCTCTGCCAGGGATTGTGGTTTGTGCACCTCTGGCTCATCCCCGGGCTCCGGCGATTCTTCCTCATCTTGTGGAGTTTCTACTGTATCATCACTGTCATCTTCTAGCTTTGATTTGCCAAATATCTCATCCAGTCTCTGAATTTCTGCATCTGCTTCCTTAGAAACCTCAGACACTGCAGGTTCAATGCTTTCTGGCAGAGGTGTATCATCTTCAATGTCAAGTGCATCTTCAAAATCTGCTTCCATCTCTAATTCCAAGGGCTCTTTTGCCATGTCTTCCGGTGGATGCTCGGAGTCAACTATCTCCTCTTCTAGCTCAATTGTCTCTGGTAATTTTGAATCGTCAATTTCATCTTCCGGCTCTGGAACTTCTAATTCCTCAATAGCCTCTGGCTCATCCTCTGTTTCTGGGATGTCCTCTGTCAATTCCTCCTCAAGGTCATCGATAACAGCTACCTCGTCAGGAGTTATTTCCTCCTGAACTTCTTCAGGAATTTCCATTGGTGCTTCCACAGAAGGTTTGCTGGCCTGGGCATGCTCTTCCACCACAGGTTTACTAACATAGGCTGGTCTTGGCATCATGTTCTTTGCCATATCATAGGACTCCACAGCCAGGTCAATTTTTCCCATCTTTGTCAGGGCATCGCCTCTACCATTGAGGGCCTCTGGATTATGGGATTCAATTTTAATTGCCATGTCAAAACAGGTAATTGCCTCCTGATATCTTTGAATTTCATTGAGGGCCAGTCCCTTGCTGAGCCACAGTTCATGGTCCTTCTTTGTAAGAGCAAGTGCACTGTCAAAACTCCTCAGGGCGTCCTGATGTTGGCCAAGCTCCATGTGGGCCTTTCCCCTGAGCCTCCAGATATCGGTGTCATCTGCATTCCTGTCAATATATTCCTTGCAGGACTCAATGCATTCCTCATCCTGGCCTACATGGTGATGTATTCCAGCCTGATTTTTCAATGCCGATAAATAACCCCTGTCAGATGCCAGAGCCCTTTCATAATGCTCCAAAATGACCTCAGACTTCTTGGCCGCGTTCTTTCTGGAATTGGAAGAATCTATTGCCCTCTTGCTGGAGAGCACCGGATCATTGAGCCAGATAACATTTCCCAGGAGAGTTTCCATCCTGGGTGAGAACTTCACGTCATCTATATTTCTCAATTTTTGACTTAAATTAACAATGTCTTTTGAATTTGTTGCGCATTCCCTGGTCAAGGTAATCTCTTTACCCGGGATGATTTCTTCTGGCATGCCAGTATTAAGAAGGATACGTTCTAGCCTTGGTGCCAGGACCTCCGGGTTCTGGCCAATGTCCACCTTTCGGCTGACAATGCTTATTTCTTCCTCAAGTGATGGGAGCGCCCCTATTTTTATCTGCCCTCCTATTGTTGGTCCCAGGGCAATATTGACGGAACCAGCATCACGAGACTCGGTGAACATGGATTGCCCTACAAGGTTGAATATCGCTATATCTGAGCCATGGCCTGAGCATTTGCCGCACAAAAGGCCGTCCCCAGAATGGCTACCGCAGGAAATACAATTCAAACACTTTTCACCAGATACCAAATAGCCCAATTGACATAAAAAGTCTTTGTATTTTATGTATAGGTGCTAGGTGCTAGGTTTTAGGTGCTAGATTTTGGATGGTTTATTGGCAATTAAAGGGAATGTATGATGCTATATGACGCAAGTTATTTATTGGGATTTGTGCATTCAGTTGGCGAGCGGAGGAGTGCCCGTTAATTAACGTTGAAAGTGGGATGACTATGGAGGAAATTATTTGACACAGGAAGAAAAAGAATGTCTATATTGTGGAAGCACAGAACTAAAAAAATATAAAGAAAAAGAGATTCAATATATATACTGTTCAAATTGTGATAAAAAAGTGCCTTTAAATGATTATGTTAAAAGGTCTGAGTCTGATTTTATATGCGATAATTGCGGAGCCAGAGTTTTAGAAGAAGATGATAAATGCCTTCAATGTGGTGAACCATTGTATGAAGATGATGAGCATAAAGAAAAAAGTTCTAAAAACATACCTAAAACCGGCTATAATTTAATGTGTCTGGGTGCAACAATATATTTTGTAGTTTCAATTATT
>DAOVXH010000207.1 GCA_030636255.1 Methanomassiliicoccales archaeon | reverse complement strand
CAATACATAATGGAGATAGGAATTGGCCTGTCAATAGCCATTGGCGGTGCAATACTCCAGAGAAGGGTAAGGTCAGAGACCTGGATTTCCAAGGAAGGGTGGAGACGCTAATCCAACCTTTCTTCAAGATGCTTTTTTCCATTTTCAATATAGGCAGTAAATGGAGTTCCAGAAAAACCAAGGCCAGTCAAAAAATCAGGCCATCCTGCATCTTCATGCTTTAGTCCAAAGATTCCTTCCCTGAGAACATTAATATTCCAGTCATGGGTAACATGAATGTCCAGATGTTTGCCTTTATTGGCGGTTGAGAATTTTTCCTTAAAATAAGCAAAATGTTCTTTCTTTGTGTCCTGGAGAGGCATGAATATCTTGGAATCAACTTTACCGTCAAACCAGGCTCTTATGAAGCCATTACCGAATTTATCTGCCTCTGCAAAACCATCAATAATATCAATCTGGATGTATGATACTCCCAGTAATAGTTCAGAATTTATGGAGATAACATTCTTTCCGGTTGTCACAAGGCTTTCCATGATATTTTCAGCAGTCTGCTGGCATCTCTTTACCGGGCTGAAAAATAATCTGTAGGATTCAAAGTGTTCGGCAATCTTATGGCCAAAGTCACTGGCCTGTTTCATTCCGATATCTGTCAGGCCACAGTTCCAGTAATCATCTGGTTCGCAGATATCAAATCTCTGGGCATGGCGTATGATTATTGCCGAGGGACTGGGAAGGGCACCAATTAAATGAAGAACATTTGACATTCAATTGGATAATGCCATTAGCAGTAAAATAATTTGTATCTGATATCCACCACTGAATTTCCATTGTAGAATATCTTTAATGAGGACCCCCCACCCTAAAGGGCGGGGTATCCCTACAGATGTCTATGACATCTGTGATACGGAGCCCTTATTAAACACATGCCAGTCCGATAAAATGAAAGTTCATTTTGACGGGCTCGCCCTTTGTCCGCAAACCTGAAGATTGCGGTGTTAGGGCGTGGCACATGTTTAATAATAACTTTCTATTACAGGTCTCATTAGAATTTCTGGACGAGACCATGAAAGTAAAACTTGCAGGATACAACATTGATTCTTCTATCATAGAAAAGGCCCGGAACAACGAAGACATGAAGGGACTGCCATTCACACCGGAAACTGTAGCAGTAGCATATGCTAGGATAAGTAGGGACTCATCACCAGTTACAGAGCTCAGACAAAAAGCCATTGATGATGTTGAGACTGCCAGAAGATCAGCAAGGAACATTGTTTTCGAGATGAACCATCAATCAGTGGCCGAGCACGCGGTATTCAATTTTGATATACTAGATATCTCCAGGCTTGGTGTGGAATCCCTCCAATGGCATCGCCTTGGATCATTCACTGAAAAATCCCAAAGATATCAAGAACTTGTGGGTGATTATGTTCTTCCGAAGGAATTCGAAGGAGAAGCTAGACCTCTCTTTGAGAAAACCATGAATAAGCAGAATGAACTTTATGGCAAAGCCTTTGAAGTCCTTTTGGAATATTTTAAAGAGAAGTATCCAGACATGCTAAAAAAGAAATGGGACAGAAGGATGATAGAGGGATATGCCAAGGAGGATGCGAGATATGCTGTTGGACTTGCCACAAAGGCTCAGCTAGGCTTTACTTCCAATGCACGTAACCTGGAATACCTGATAAGACGCATGAGGGCAAATCCCCTTAATGAGGTAAATACCCTGGGAGATGAATTTTTCAGACTAGCGGGAAATGTAGCGCCATCCCTGATACTTCTCACTGACCCTGTGGAATACGAGAAGGAGTTTGGAAGACCATTGAACAATGATTATTTCATGAAAACCCAACCCAATGCCCAGAAACTTACTGCAAATATTTTAGAAAAGTATGGTGATTTACCGGTAAATGATAATTTTCCTTCCAGTGGCAATGTTAAATTAATTGACTGGAGCAGGGAGGCTGATAAAGCAACCATCCAGGCAATTTTATATTCACATACCCAGGCATCGGCAGAAACCTGCATGGCAATTGCTGATAAACTGATTAGAGAAGGCGGTGCTAAGGACCTCATTGGTGAGTTCCTGAAATATTCCAATCCATGGGAGGCGGCCACCAGAGAATTCGAGATTCCTGACTTCACATTTGAAGTTGTATTGAGTTCTGCATGTTATGGCCAAATGAAGAGACACAGAATGTCCACCCAGCTTGTTCAGGATTATGACCCAGAACTGGGATTTACCTTCCCACCTTCTGTGATTGAGACTGGCCTAAAAGAGGAATTCGAGGCTAATTACAGGCAAAGCTCAGAAGCATATTATGAGCTAATGAAATATGACCAAGTAGCAGCCCAGTACGTACTCACAAACGGCCATCGAAGGAGAATGCTTCTAAAGGCTAATGCACGGGAGCTGTACCACATATCAAGATTGAGGGAAGATGCCCATGCCCAATGGGATATTAGAGATGTCTCGGGTGACATACTAGCTTTGGCCAGGGACAAGAGCCCATTAAGCCTCAT
>DAOVXH010000144.1 GCA_030636255.1 Methanomassiliicoccales archaeon | reverse complement strand
TGATGCATCATTGGTTGCCAGTGGTGCTGCAATATCATGTGCCTGCACAAGGTCTGTGTATCCCAGGTCCTTCACTGCATATTCCAGGAACCAGTATACCCACATTCCATGCTCGCTCTTTGGGTCATCAAGGCCATATTCCAGCTGACCAGCAGTCTGGCTGACATATCTTCCTGGGCCAGCAACGCTATCCATTCCACCGCTGTGGCAGGAATCAAAGAATAGGAATATATGGTCGCTGTCAAAGTTATCAAAGGCAGCTCCAAGGTCTGAATCAAATATCCAGCCTTCCTGTTCTTCAACATTCCAGGCGCAAAGGCCAGACTCCCTGTCCCTGTCAGAGTAGAACCCGTGACCGGAGAAACAGAATGCAACATAATCACCTGCCTCTTCCTGTGCCTCCAGCCATGCTATCTCGTCATAGATATTGGCTGCTGTTGCCTGGGTATCAATGAGGGTGTGGACTATGTATCCCTGAGAGATTAGGTAGGCTTCCCAGCTCTCTGCATCCTCGTCGCAGAAGTTAAGGTCACCATCTCCCTGATAATCTGAGATTCCGATTACAACTGCATACTTGCCTGGCATTGAACCTGAGTCCTGAACTGTCACTGTGATTGTGTCTGTGTCGGTATTCACATTGTCAGAAACAGTCAGGGTAACAGAGTATGTGCCTGCGGCGCTGTATGTGTGGCTTGGTGCTGAGCCAGTACCTGTTGAGCCATCGCCGAAGTCCCAGTCATATGATTCTATTTGACCGCCTGAGCCAGTACCATCGAACATTATGCTTTCTCCGGTTCCGACATATCTATCGTATCCTGCATTGGCATAGACAGATGAGCCACTGCCTCCAATATCAACAGTCAGGTCATATATTCCATAACCGTCGTAGGCATATGGGTTCACGTAGTAGTAGCCCTCGTATGGTGCAGAGTATACAATTGTTTCAGAAGATGTTACTTCCAGGGAACTTGCCACAATATCACCATAGTCATCGTAGATGTACAGGTCAAAGTCTGCATCACCTGGGCCAGTCATACTGGCTGTTATGGAATCTCCAGCATAGAGGTAGATGGCAAAATAATCATCCTTGTCAGTTCCCTCGTAGCTGTTCAATGTATCCATGAAGGATGCTCCATCATATATCTCCTCGGCAGAGCCAAGGTCATTATTGTAGTCAGAAGATGGGCCTTCGAAGGTCTCCACATAGAGCGAGTAAACACCAATTCCATCATATGCCCAGGGATTAACATAGTAGTTTCCACCGCTGGGTGAATATATGCTGAGTTCCTCGTTTCCATAGGCTGCCTCGGAAACATCAAGCTGGCTGCCAGATGAATCATATATGTAAAGGTCAAAATCAGTAGCTGTCTGAACTGGAACCTCAAGGAATGCATAGAGTATTTCGCCCTGATTGACATATACTTCATAATAATCATCTGCGTCATAATATTCATTCAGGCCGTCAGATATTGTATCTCCGCTGTTCAGTGGATATGCTGAGGATATGGAATTATCTCCATCATCCAAGCTTATTGTTTCTACAATATTAAGGTCAAGAGTATAATCACCACTGCCCTCATATGAATATACATCAAGAATGTAATACTCACTTTCCCAGGCTACAAAGGTCATTGTCTCGGTGCTGGTATCTGTGGCACTGCTAGTGATTATGTACTCGTCCCAAAATAGTACGTTTTCATAGACATATAAATCAAAATCAGTTCCTCCAGGGCCAGTGAGTGTCACATAGAGAACTTCTCCAGGTGCAAGTAGAATCTTGTAGAGGTCATCGGTTCCGGCTCCAGACATTGAGCCGGTGATTATGTCTCCAGTAAATACTTCAACCGCGTCATTGAACGGATTGGTCACTCCCATGAACATTACTGCCATGGCAATGCTGGCAATCACAACTACAATGACCACCAATAGAACTATCAAGGTCTTGCTTGGGCCAGTCTTCTGGGCCGCCGGAGGTATTGGGGAGTATACCGGTGTAGTGCCTGGTGGCGGTGGATATTGGCCCTGTGGGGGTGGTGGCGCATAAGCTGGTGGCTGTTGATAGCCAGTAGAAGGCTGCTGAGGTGGTGGAGTATAGGTCGATTGTTGATTGTAAGCAGGTGGAGGAGCCTGTTGACTCTGTCCAGGTGCTATTCCACAACTCGGGCAAGCATATCCATCATATGCTGTACCACAATTGGTGCATGTTTGCATTAATTTCACATCCTATCCCTAAATTGGATATGGAGCATAAAACAGATTATGTATTTCAGTTTTCCCACGATTAAGGAGGACTTCAACAATACTTGAACCTCTCAAATATCTTATATAAAGTGTCCAGAAAGTGGTCACTGATTCTCAGCCGGGTTATACTCTTTGACCACCTTATTTTGTTTTGGTGATAGAAAATGAAAGTAATGAAGTACCGGATGCAAAGAAGATCGAATGCCGGCTGGAGCAGAAGCACAGCCAGTAACCTTAGAACAAGGACAGAAAGCCTGGGCTACGCAGTAAGGGCCCATGCTTCATGCATCTAAGGTCAAGGAAAGGAGGTAACATGATGAAACGTGGTAAAAGAAATGGTCAATGCTGCATGGACAATCAGTTCAGAAAGGGAAAAGGAACACTCATGGTAGCCTGAGCAAGGAGTGATGGAATAATGATAGTATTTGTTTGCGACAGGCTGCCCAATATCGAGGGCCAGATAGACGAGAGACCGATTGCGGTCTTCAATAATATGAAAAACGCCAGGAAATTCCTGAGAATACTAGCTGTCAATGGAATATACGGCTGCGTTAAGTGCATGAAAGGAGGGTAGACATATGTACATAGTGATATACGAGGTAAAGCAAAATGGCGGTGGCCAGGAAGAACGGCCACTGGCAATGTTCCGAAACCCCCATGTTGCGAAGGTCTTTCTTAACATGGTATTACAGAATGGCAGAACTGCTTATTCAAGAGTGGTTTAAGCAGTTTGCCAACCTTTAATTATACTTATTCTTATATCTATTCTACAAAAAGATGGGATTTGATTTAATAGGTCTGGATGCCAGCCATTATCACAATGATGATATTGAAAAGGGAGAGGTAAGGCTGGAGATGGGCGTTCATTTTGATTAGATGTGCTTTTTACAATTTTCACACCAGGGTTCTTTATTGTCTGCATCCATGGTAAGCTTTTCACCACATTCCGGGCAGAAGGATGGAGGTTCATCTGGCACTTCATCAGATTCAATATCAATTATTTCAGAAGGAACTGGTTCAACCAAATCCCTTGCAAAAATTCCGGTTTTTGGATCATAAACTCCCTTGGTTTTTGATTCAATTATCCAGACACCCTGTGCTTTGTAGGCCGCAGCATGCGATAGCTTGAACTGGTCTATGAGCTGCTTCAAGGACACTGAATCATGGGATGTGAAATGCTCATCCAGGTAATCTTTCACACGGTTCTCCCTGGCTGTGTATCTCCAGGATGCAAAAAAGATGAGTGTTAGAAGAACATTAACTGAATTACAGCAGAAGAGAGACAGCTGATTAAGTTCTATTCCGGCAATGTCCCCATTTCGGGACCAGTACAAGATGCCGATTGTCCAGACTATGCCCAGTATTGCTATTACCTGAAGCCCGTTCTCTGCGTCCTTGTCTTTCTTGCTTACCATGCCTACGCATTCCCATAATTGTAGAACATGTTCAGCCGCAGGTCCTTGGATGCCTCGGAAATAGCATTCCAGTCCTCATCAGACATCTTCCAGGTAGTTGCAGCAACATGGCTGTCCACCTGCTCGATGGATTTGGCACCAGGGAGTGGAACAACATTATCCTGTTTCAGTAGCCAGTTCAGTGAGACCTGGGCGATGCTGGCATTGTTCTTTTCGCCAATTACCTTTAGTGTCTCCATGAGAGGCTGCAGAATGGTAATATTTTCCGGATTGCTGAAAAGTGGTTTGTTAGCCCGGCGGTCATTTGCCGGAAGCTGAGCATCGGATGTATAAGTTCCAGTGAGCATTCCCCTGGCAAGTGGTGAGTATGCGATAACAGCAATCTCCCTCCAATCAGCATATTTCAGCATGGCTTTTTCAATATTACGGTTGATAATGCTGTATTCAAGCTGATTAGAAATTATCTCGTGATTGTCCAGTGAATTTATTGCAACCTCGCACAGTGATACCTGGAAATTTGATACGCCAACATGCCGAATCTTACCGTCGTCCAGTAGGGTTCGCAGGGCAATCATTGTCTCTGATATTGGGACATTGAAACTGGGTGCGTGTACCTGGAATAAATCAATATAATCTGTCTGGAGCCGTCGAAGGCTGGCATTACAGGCCTTCAGAACCTCGTCAAAACCCAGATGCGTTTGGTGTATCTTTGTGGCTATAACCAGGTTCTCACGGTCTCCCCGTTCCTTCACAACTTCCCCGATGTACTTTTCAGAAGCGCCATTGGCATAGGATTCTGCAGTGTCCAGGTAATTAATTCCAGAATCAATTGCATGATTTATTGTGGCCTTTATGCTGGTCGGGTCTGTGATTCCATAGTTCTCCATGCCCCACTGTCCCCCGCCAATGCCTATTCTCGATACCATGAGGCTGCTCTTACCCAATTTTATCCTGTCCATATATAACACCAGTTAGGGGGATATGGCAGTTCAATGATATTTAATTTACCTGCATGTTAGTTTGTGTTGAAAATATAGTTCATTTATCTGAAAATAACAATACACAACTAATTATATGAGATGTTGTATCCCAAAAAATATTAAAAGATCAGATCCTCAATAATATATCTGAGGAGGTGACACTAATGAAGGGCACCGTAAAATGGTACAACGGCATGAAGGGCTTCGGTTTTATCGAGGTCGATGGCGAGAAGGACATATTTGTTCACAGATCCGCTATACCCGAGGGAATACGTCTAGATGAAGGCGACGAAGTCGAATTCGATTTAGAAGATTCCGAAAAGGGACCTCAGGCTGCAAACTTGAAGAAATTGTAATGTAATATTACAGAATAATACAGCTGTAGTACTACTCCAGCTACCTTTTTCCACT
>DAOVXH010000181.1 GCA_030636255.1 Methanomassiliicoccales archaeon | reverse complement strand
GATGCTGTGCTGGAGATATGTGGAGTTCCCCATGCAATGTTCTTCTCAATGTGAGGTAAAATGATGTTTTGTGTTGAATGCGGCTCTGAAGAGGAAATATTCGGTTCATTATGCAGAAAATGCCTTCTTTCCAAGGACTTGATAATGCCTCCCAGCTATATTGCACTGGACATGTGCCATGGCTGCGGAAGGTTCTTTGAGGCCGGTAGATGGAAAGATATGTATCACCTGGAACTTGCCTCTGAAATCCTCGAGAGCCAGACAAAGACACATGCCCAGGTTGAGAGCCTTCGTTTTGAAATTCCTGACTTCCCACCTGACAAGGGCGAGCATCGAGAGACCTGCCGGGCCATTGCCATGATTGGCAATCGTGAGTTTGAGCAAGACTTCGAAATCGGAATAAGAATAAAGGTGCAGATGTGCCCATCCTGTTCCAGACAGGGCAGTGATTATTTTGAGGCCATCATCCAGCTCCGGAGAGATGACGTAGCAGTCAAGGATGCTGAAATAGAACTGGCAATTGAAAATCAGCAGATTTTGAAGTACTCTGAAACACTTGCAGGAAACGAGGAAAATGCATTCCTTTCAAAATGGGGTGCGGTTCCTGGTGGTATGGACTATTATATTGGCTCAATCGTCCTGGCAAAAAACATTGCCGCCAAAATGCGTGATAATTACGGAGCCAGCCTCAAAGAATCCAATACTGTTATTGGAATGAGAGATGGTCAAGACCTCTATCGGTGGACAATTCTGGTGAGAATGCCGGCAAATGGAGTTGGAGATGTTGTTGCATATGACAGAAAGCTCTATGTTGTTGATGGCGTAACAAGAAAAATAATAACTCTGAAGGGTATCAGACACGGACATATTTACAGGATTCCACCAGAGGATGTAAAGCTGAAGCCAGTGTGTAAATATTCCCAGCTTTTGGAGGCTGTAGTTGTGAGCCACGAAGGCAAAACAATTCAAGTTTTAGACCCTGATAATTATAAAACTGTGACCTTGGCGCTTCCGCCATATTTGAAGCATATTGGTGAGACTGTGCCAGTGGTTCGGTACGATGAACAGCTGCATGTTGTTTGAGAATAGTTCAGCAATTATTATAAACCATATTCTCCTTTATGTATTGGGTAACTGTGAGATGAAATTCCATCTCGCATAGATGGAGCATTCAAGGAGGGCTCATAATGGAAGGAGAATATGTTAAGACCTACATAGAAGGTTTCGATGAGAAAATGAAAGGCGGAATACCAGAGGGAAGCGTGGTGCTTCTTGTTGGTCAGCCAGGCACAATGAAGTCATCTGTTGCCTTCAATATGTTGTATAACGGAGCCAAGGAAGAGAGTTTGAAAGGCCTTTATGTCACACTGGAGCAGAGCTCAAAGAGTCTGGCCAAGCATATGAATTCACTGGGTATGAACCCGGAAGATGTTAAGCCAAATCTTGAGATAATTGATATTGGGCTTATCAGAAAGAAGCTTACACAGCTGCAGGACCAGAGCTGGGTTCAGGTTTTCAAGATGTACGCTAAAAACCTGAAGGAGACCAATGATTATCAACTATTGGTCATTGATTCACTGCCAGTACTGAATGTTCTGGCGAAATTTGACAATCCAAGAGAAGAATTATTCCACCTGTTCGAGTGGCTCAGGGACCTGGACGTTACCACGATTCTTATTACTGAGATGGATGCTGACACGAAAAAACTTTCAGAGCATGGCGAGGACTTCCTGGCCGACGGTATAATCTACCTGAGAATGGCAGAGATAGGAGACATAAGTGTACAGAGGCAACTTCGCTGCGTGAAGATGCGTGCTGTAAACCACAATAGCGACTATCATTCACTGCTCTTTGATGGCGGAAAGTTCAAGGCCACAAAGGCCATATCCCATAGCAAGATGTGAGGTAATTCAATGGTTGAGCGAAGGTTGAAGGTTAAAATTTGTCTGGTGGGAGATTCTGCCGTTGGTAAGACCAGTCTTATCAAGAAATTTGTTCTTGACCTTTTTGATGACTCTTATATCACAACCATTGGAACCAAGATAACAAAAAAGACAATGACCTTCAATGGTGATGACAAAGAGATAACAATGGACATGATGATCTGGGATATTATGGGTCAGGCTAGCTTCCGCTCGCTTTTGCAGGATGCCTATTTCTATGGAGCCCATGGAGTTATTGCGGTGTCAGATTCCACAAGACCTGAAACTGCCAACAGCCTTCATGAGTGGATGACCTCCACACAGCAGGTTGTTGGAGAAGTGCCAGTAATATTCCTTGCCAATAAATGTGATTTGGAATCAAAGGTCACCCAGGAGCAGTTAAATTCTGAGGTGAGCCAGTACGGTGGCCAGGCAATGTTCACCAGTGCAAAGACAGGTGAGAATGTTTCTGAAGCGTTCCAGGCACTTGGAAATGCAATTATCACCAAGTATTTTCCAGAGATGAAATCCTAGGGGGCCAGCATGGCAAGTAAACTGATTAAGAAGGTCTGTTTGCTAGGCGATTCATCTGTAGGTAAGACCTCTCTTGTAAGAAAGTATGTTTATGATTCTTTTGATGACAAGTACATTGCAACCATTGGCACCAAGACTGTAAAAAAGGAACTGGAAGTGGAATATTTTGGCAAAGAATTGAATTTAACCTTAATGATTTGGGATATTTTGGGCCAGAAAGAGTATCGAAAGGTCCAGTCAATGAGCTTTCAGGGTACAAGCGGTGCTTTGGTGGTCTGTGATCTCACCCGTTCCGAGACGCTTCAGAGCCTCAAGGATTACTGGGTGCCAGAACTTCGCAAGGTGGCTGGAAATATTCCAATGATTTTTCTGGCAAATAAATGCGACCTTGTTGGACAAGAGGACTTTGATATTACTGAGCTAAGTGATTATGCCAGTGAGTTTGGTGGATACTATATGCCAACCAGTGCCAAGACCGGCGAGAATGTGGAAAATGCCTTTCTGACACTTGGAAAGTCCCTTGTTGGAGGTAAGGATGATGCCTCTGTTACTGTTAAGAAAAAGGAGGCCAAGCTCAGTCCTGGCGAGGTACTAGATAATATATTCGGGCATTTTGTGGAGCATTATGGTCAGGAGACAGACTTTGCCATGGCTGTCATAAGAAAGCAATGCAATACCATTGGATTGGACATCAAGAACCCTTCAAAGGGTCAAATTGTAAAATTAATTGACAGGCTGGGAGAGGTTGAGAAAGACACTCTGTCTCCGGGCCAGATAAGTAAGAATAAAGTTGATAGAAGGAATTTTTTATTGAGAATGTAGCGAACTGTGTTGAGAAAACAATTAATATCCAGTTCGGCGGAAGTTTAGAACAATATGTTTACAGAAACTCCGATTGTTTTAAATTAACTTCCTAGCAATTCTTCCTTCTTTTCAGGAAACTTATCCTTTCCCCAGGCTAGTATGAGGCTTAATGGGCTC
>DAOVXH010000173.1 GCA_030636255.1 Methanomassiliicoccales archaeon | reverse complement strand
GCGCCGCGGCTCACCAGTGCCAGTACCTCTTCGTCACTGGTAATCTTCATTGCAATCTGCAGAGCCAATTTCTCCACAGCCATACAATGGTCAATAACATTATTGGGAACATTTTCCTCGGCCAGGAAGGACAGGCACATTTCCACTGTTGGAAGGCTCATTTTGACTCCACCGTCTTGCCCCTTGGATTGGGAATTATCTTCATCTGGCCATCATTAAATTCAGGCATTTTTCCTTCAAAAAGAGAATATAAGAACACACCGAGCGCCGCAACCTCCGAATGAGGCTGATTTCCCACTCCAACATTGATTGTGGCTTGCTCGTAAACTTCCCTGGGCACTTTCTCTGCGCCTACAATTACCATAATATCCTGGGTGGCATCTATAACTTCCATTGCCTTCTCCAGGGTCTCTCCATACATTGTGAGATGAACTACCTGGCCATTGAATTCTTTCAAGACCTGGCGCCATTTTACACCGGTTCGTATCTTCAGGTCGCCGCCCCAGCGCTGGCAGGTGCTTTCAAAATTTTTTTCCAGTTCCTTATCAGGATAGTCCACAAGAATTTCATTGGCCCCAAAGGCCCTGGCAGTCAATGCAACATGGGTAGTAATGCGCTTGTCCCGTTCAGGTCTATGGCCTATTCTCAATATAGTTATCATGGAAAACTCCAAGCCAGTTAGTCTTCTTGATCGTGAAGCTCTATCCTGTGCCCTCGGTAATCAAACTTAATAGAACGCTTGACCAGGCTTTTCAGCATGGTCTGGGAAATTTTGAGCTCTTCTGAAACATCCCCTGCAAATTTACCCTCATCACCAATCATGTCTAAAATTTTCTTTTCAACCTTCTTGAAATCCTTGTCTGGCATCCCGGCTGCTGCAATAACATCACTCATCTCGAAAACAGAGCATGAGGTGTTTATATGAAATGCCGAGTAATATGTGTGATATGCCTTGACTGGCTTCTGGCTCGAGCCCTCAGGAGGCTGTTGCCAACGGGTTTCCACCAATTTCATTTTATTGAAAACTTTTATGGCATTCTTACCATCAATTCCAAACTTGTCTTCTATTTCCTGGGCGGTGCGCCAGCCTGCTGCAACCTCCTTGAAGACTTCTCTTTTTAAGTCAGTATCCACTGCTCTGAACGCAGATACCAGTTCGGATGGGTCATTAACTACTTTTATTCGATTCATAGAACCACCCCTACATAACTTTCAATCGATATAAAGCTGATTACGAGCCATAGGTAAATTTTGAGCTCTATGTAGGAACGTTGACGTGCTTCTGCTCGTGCTGTTTTTTCCCGATGCAATCAGAAAAGGAAAGTTAGAGAGAATCATGGTCATTCAGTGTGAGCAAAATTTTACGAATTTTGCGCTACGGATGAACACTGGCGTGCTCATCCTAGCACCTTTTTCCAATGCAATTGATAAATGAAAAAGGCGCCGAGAGGGAGATTCGAACTCCCGAGTTGTTACCAACACGTGATTTCCAGTCACGCGCCCTACCAGGCTGAGCTATCTCGGCACTTTGTTTGCGAATTACTAAAAACAATGGAACTGTGGCTTGCTTCGGGAATTTGGAATACTGTATAAAGAGTTGTCGATATGATTTTAATAGTGAACATTATCCCCATCCTCAATGCCAACATCCAGCCACGAACTGGAGAAGCTTTTCAACCCGGCTTCCATCGCCATAATCGGCGCTTCCGCAAGAGAAGGAAGCATTGGCTTTAACCTTGTTCAGAATTTACATTTATCAGGCTATGAAGGCGATATATTTGCTGTCAATCACAAATACGAAGAAGTGCTGGGTCACAAGTGTTTCAAGTCCATTGAGGAACTTCCAAATATGGCAGACCTGACAGTAATTGCGGTTCCGGCGGCTGTTGTGAACTCTGTTGTGGAGAGATCTTGTATTGCCGGTGCCAGGATGTTCATTATTATCTCCAGCGGCTTTGATGAGGTTGGTCGTCATGACCTTACAGATGAACTGATTCGCATCCTCAAAAAATATAATGCCAGAACTCTGGGACCAAATGTGTTTGGGGTTTATTCTGCAAAGGCCAATATGAATGCTACTTTCGGGCCGTCCCAGGTGCGAAAGGGTAATGTTGGTCTGATATCACAAAGTGGGGCGCTGGGCGTCGCTCTAATGGGTAAATCTGTAACAGAAAGCATTGGTCTTTCTGCAGTTGTGAGCATAGGCAATGAGGCAGATATTACTGAACGCGAGGCATTGGAGTATCTGGGCAAGGACCCGGAGACTGAAGTTATATTCATTTACATGGAAGGATGCAAGGACGGGCGTAAATTCCTGAACGTTGCCAAAGAGGTGTCCAGGAATAAACCAATTATTATTGTCAAGAGCGGCAGTTCATCCAGAGGGGCACTGGCTGCGGCATCTCACACTGGTTCCCTGGCAGGTTCCGATAGAGTTTTCAGCGCAGCTATCAAGCAGGCCGGTGTAATCAGGGCCAATAATCTGGATGATACATTCAACTGGATTCGGGCACTGGCCAATCTTCCTCTACCAAAATCAGAAGGTGCGGTCATTGTCACTAATGGAGGCGGTGTCGGAGTTATGGCCTCGGACTCAGCTGAGCGTTACAGGGTATTGCTAAATGATGACCTGGATATGCTGGAAAGAGTGTTCAGGGACTCAATGCCTGCATTTGGCAGCACAAAGAACCCCATTGATGTTACTGGTCAGGCCAGAAATGAGGAGTACGGTGTGGCACTGGATGCTGCACTTGAAGAGGATTCCATTCCCTCGGTAATAGGCCTTTACTGCACTCCAGCAACAATGGATGTGGCCCAATTTGCCAATGCTACTGTGGAATATACTCAGAAATGGAAGGGCAGGAAACCACTTGTCTTTGCGGTTATCGGTGGTGGGGCAGTTAACCAGGCCATCAATACAATAAATGATCATGGAATTCCATGTTATGAGACGCCAGACGCTGCAGTATCTGCAATGGGAATTCTATATGACAGATGGCGCTGGCTCAATATTGAGGAAGAAAAGCCAGAGGAATTTGATATGGACCTGGATGCAATTAGAGGTATAATCCAGAAGGCCCAAGATAAAGGTCAGACACAGCTTCTTGAAAGCGATTGTGCAGATATTTTACGTATGGCTGGCCTTGATTTTCCTAAAGTGGAAATAGCCCATAGCATTGATGAGGCAGTGGAAGTTTCTGAGAGAATCGGCTATCCTGTGGTAATGAAGATACTTTCGCCGCAAATTGTCCACAAAACAGAATATGGCTGTGTTCGCCTGGACCTGGAAGATGAAAGGGAAGTTCGAGTTGCCTATGAAACAATAATGACAAGGGCCAGACAGCATTTCCCAGGGGCAAGTCTTGAGGGCGTCACAATAACAGAAATGGTTACCGAGGCAACTGAGATGATATTAGGATTTTCCCATGATGCCTCCTTCGGTCCAGTTATAATGTTCGGAATGGGCGGAATTTATGTTGAGGTGCTGAAGGACGTGTCTTTCAGGGTGGCACCAGTATCCAGGAAGGAATGTGATAATATGGTAAAGGAAATTGCTTCATACCCAATATTAGCAGGAGCAAGGGGAAAGGCCATCCGGGACATTCCAAAGGCTGTGGATGCAATATCTCGAATTTCATATCTGGCAGATAATACCCAGGACATTCTGGAGCTGGATATCAATCCATTAATGGTTCTTGCAACCGGAAAGGGATGCAAGGTTGTGGATTCACGTATG
>DAOVXH010000029.1 GCA_030636255.1 Methanomassiliicoccales archaeon | reverse complement strand
TGTGCAGATTGCCATTTCTCCACTGGCACTGACCCGGTACCATTTGGTAGTGGCAAGTTCATTAATCATCTGAATGCTGGTTCGGCCAATTATGACTATGATAATTGTGAGGACTGCCACGACACGGTGAACGAGCCCTGGTACCCCCATGACATTCCCCATGATGTAGTAATCGACTGGACCGCCTATGCGACTGCCTTCGATACCAATGTTGGCAATGAGTTCTGTGATGTTGAATGCCATTATTCTGATTTAGATTCCAGGGTTCCATATCAGGATGCCAGCACTCTGTGGATGCAGGATATTTACACAAGTTTCACAAATGACGGAGCAGGTCATACCACAAGCTTATTCATAGATGCCGACGGAGCTGTGGAATGTGTGGACTGCCATCTTGACCATGAGTATATGCCGGATGATTCCGATGATGCTGCAACTGAAGCCAGATTATTTGGCGGAGGCAGTATTCAGGGCTGCGGTGACCAGGATTTGAACGGTGTTGGATGCCATGTAGTTTATGATGGAATAGTCGATGGTGCACCAATAGATAACCTGGAAACCCCACTCTCCCACGGAGTAGGGGTATCATGGGTATCGGTTGGCCGGGACGATTGCACAGAGGCTGGCTGTCATGACAAGCATAATTATCCGTTGGTTCCATCAGAGGGCCACAACCCCACATCGACATGCCACCCTGGTGGCTTAGACTGTGGCTCAGACACCAACAGTCACACTCGGCACATAGCGGCAGATTGGGGCATCCCGAATTATGATTTCAACTGTTCCCAGTGCCATTTCAACTCTGCAGGTAATATGGATGGATGGTACGACAACACATACGGCACAGGTGAGCATGGTGATGGAATTGTCCAGGTACGGTTCAACACCACCGCCCCACCCACAGTCGGAATAGCCACCTATGGAAATGCCCTGGTACCAACATATAATTCAACCGGAAATCTGGAATGTTCCAACTCATACTGTCACAGTGATGGATATTCTTCCAGCTTCTCCTGGAGCGGTTTGGACCCTGAATGGGACAATGTGGGAGATGTTTGTGGGGACTGCCACAATATAGCACCAACCACTTCAAGCCATCAGAAACATAATAATTTCAACTGTTCAGAATGCCATTATTCACCAGGAACATCGGCTAATGGTTGGTTTGATACTACCTTTGGAAGCATACAACATGTTGACGGCCAGGTCCAGGTCAATTTCAATACCTCGGCTACTGGAATTGCATCCTACGGTGGAAACACCGCGCCAGTCTTCAATGGAGATGATACTTGTGACAATACTTACTGCCACAGTGATGGATACGATGCTGACGGAGCAGCCCCCTGGGTCTTCACTTTCTACAATACTCCGGTCTGGGGTGTTGGCTCAACGGCCTGTGGTGATTGCCATGGCGTGCCGAATCTAGCATCAAATGAGCTGAGCACATTGGCACATCTCAAGCATACAAGAAATTATGGCGGCATATATGCCAGCCGGAACCTGGCATGGTTCGATGCCCCTGGAGGAACACACAGTTATCCAGATGCTGCCGAGGCAATATTGCAGGATGATGGAGACTTCTTCCTGGATCCAGGTCTGTTGAATGCTGCTCCTGACATTCTCTTGACCGAGGGCACAGCTGGCCTTACTGACTTTGTGGTGGGAGATGATATATTCTGGAACGATGCAAATACCGATGGAGATTGGGATGTTGGTGAGGATATCTGGTATGATGCCCAGGGTGATGGTGCCACATATGACCCACCAGATGATTGGCGTCTCTACAATGGTGGAGCCAATGATGCTGGCATAGGTGGAGGAGACCCCAATCTGGCAAACGAGGATGACCAGAGCATTATGTATCTTAATTCTGACCAGGATGATGGTTATTACTCTTTCATGTTCTTAGATGGCTATACCTGGCCTGGCACATATTATTACTCGGGCAGTGAGGAACCGCTTATTCATATTGGTGACCTGGGTGGTGCCGGAGTGGCCACTAATTCCAATCTACTGTTGACATATGAAGTTCTGCAATTCTTCCAGGGAGACGGAACATATCCATCCATAGGCCAATGGTTTGATGATATGCAGGGATGGTACGATTATGATTGTTCTGAATGCCATTTCAATAATCCGACCACAGTTGGATATGGAACTTATGGCACAGTATTACATGTGGACATGAACATCGATGTGTTCACTTCTGGGGACCCGGCAGGCGTTTCAACACATTTCGGAGCATACACCCCGGTGTACTTCCCAGCCACCATGGAATGTGGTGTTGTGTACTGTCATAGCGATGGAAATCTCAGGGCAGGTGACGGAAATCCAGACTTTGCAGGGCCCAATGCAGCCCACGTGGAAGATGATACAGCATTCCATGAGATATACCCGGACTGGAATAATCCAGCCACAGTTTCCTGCGGTGCAGCAGAGACCAGTTGCCACTTTGCCGGAGATGAGGATTCTATTATGCCAGATACAGAACATCCGAATACCAATTCACATCGGAGAGGAGGTCATGTAGATGCAGACCAAATTGGATGGAAAGCGGATAATTACGACACCTGGTGCTACCTGTGCCACTATTCACATTTCAATGATGAAACCTATTACTATCACCCATATGGTATGCCAACACACGTGGATGGCGATGTCCTTTATGATACAACCTTTTGGCTCAATCCTGTCACCGCTGATTATGGAGACCCATGCCACCAAGGCGGAGGCTCTTGGAGCGGAACATACGGCGGAACTGGCTGTTAATAATAATTACTTGTCCAGCTCCTTCATGACATTGATTGCTTCCTGGCGATATTTAGCTTTGATTTCATTGTAGGATTCTTCGGAGATTATGCCGTCTTCATAGTCCTTGTCCAGATTTTTCAGGGCAGTCAGAATCTTCTGTTTGCGCACCTTCAATACCTCTTTATCAACAGGCTTCACATCTTCAATGTCTGATTTCTCATGGGCAACTGACTCTGTTTCTTCTTCATCATCTGGCTCTTTGTCAGTATCATCAGTTTTTTCTATTGGGCCATCTCCCATTTTTCTTAAATAAATAACAGAAATCACTATGATGAGGATGAGACCGATGAAAGCAAAAATGAACAATGAATCATTACCTGAATCCTCTCCGGGGTTCATGGTAATTGAGAATATACTTCCTGGTTCAACTGTGCCAACATGTAATACTTTACCAGGATACTTGTCTTTCATAGTGGGGGTGATATTGGGGTCGTCAGGGTCTACCCATGTTACATTGTTTGATTCAATGACATAATCATCCTCCACGTAAATATAGATTACAGAATCGCCTATGTCATACAATAATTCTTTTTCGAATGAGAATTCCGGATTGCTTTCAATTGTATACTCTGCCATGAGGGCCATGGTGGTTGCCATTGGTACGTATTCATAATCCATAATAACTAAGTCCACAGTAGGCCTTATTGTTGAATTGCCTGTTATATTGAGTTTGTATTTGAGAATGTCACCGCTATCATCAAACTCCAGATACGAGTTATTGACCCAGGGTTGCCAGGTTGTGCCATTATCATTTGATAGGAAATAAGAGAAATAATTCGAGTAGGTAGAATTTAAACTGATCTTGGCACTGCTTATCTCTGTACCATTAATCACAATGCCCGGTGAAACATATTCACCTGAGTTAACGCCGTCCTGAAGTTTTATCTGATTATCTGTAATGTTTATCTTTGAATCATCAAATACGCCTTCCTGAAAATCAATGGTTTCATTCTGAATCGCATGTGAACTTACCTCACGGGAAACATCATCTGGAAATTCCCAGTAATACCATCCAGGATATTCTGATAAACCAGTCGAGACATTATCATACAAATTATGCACATCCAGAATCCGAGTTAGATTAGCATTTGAAGGAATATTTACATGAATACGTGTAACATTCCATGGAATCACATACAACATAGCATCCTGGACAGTCAGGATATTTTCTGACTCAATCTCTTGAGTTTCTGGAATGTCACCCTGTACCATCTCTACCCAATGATAAAATCCTGTAACATCACTAGGTGGTTTAATCCCTTCTCCCATGCCTGTTGCGAATATACTGAGGATGATACACGTTATAAATATCAAATATAATGTTTTTTTAAATGCCATCATTATTTCTCCGAATTTTCTGTGTGAAGGTCTGCTTCATGCATCCCGAAGGGCAAACTTCCCTCTACGTAATATCGTGCCCAAGTGAAGTATCCATATACATAAATCATTAAAAAAATCCCTACAATACCAATCAATATCCCGATATTGATTATCACAGATAGGAGAATGGAAATTACAGGAACCGTAAAAATCGGAAGGATTGCCCATGCCCATGCAGTTGATGTCTTCCACAGTTTATATTCTTCTGTGATTACAACCCACCACAACACAAACATCATTGTGAACAGATATGGCGCATAGTTATAACTCCCTGGAAAAGTCAGTACATAGAGCAGAACACCTATGGTGATATTGATGGTAACAATGAACTTCAGGAACATGTTAATCTTGCTATCAATAGACAGAGAGGGATATTCTTCCACTGGCGGATGACGTTTGTATCTGACAAAATTTAGATTAACCCTGTCAATGCGTTCATCTATATCTTCCAATCTGGCCTGAACCTCAGCAACTTCTTCCAATGCTGGCTCCAGTCTTGGGTAGATTTCATTATCAAACATGGAATCCAGGAAATGATCATATATTATGGAGTTCTTGGCAACATACATTCCACCATACAATGCTCCGAAACCCAAAATGAAGAGCAAAGCATTTGGCCATAATATATTGAAATCCATGTCAATAGTAAAGCAATCATAAATGACACCAACTGTGATGAACATCAGATAGATGGCAATTGTCATAATACAAAATATTCCAACCAAACTAATTGCTGAATTTCTACGAGTTGTCTTTTTCTCTGGGCCAGTCTTCCACTCCTCTTCAGGATAATCCAGAGGTATCTCTTCAGCATCATCTAGCACCCCCTTCATCTCAAAACCTCGATAGAACATGACCTTTTTTCCCTCTTCCCAGGGTTCTATAATCTCTTCAGGTATTGCAGCGGTTTCAGGTTCCGGCTGTTGCTCTACATCATCTTCAAGTTCTTCAACTAATTCTTCAAGGGCAGCTTCATCAGCATATTCTGGCTCTGCAGGATCCTCAGACGCAGGTTCGTCCAAGGCCTCAGGCATTGGTTCTGGCTCTGTTTCATCAACAGGCTCTAGAATTGTTTCCGGTTCTTCAATGATTGGTTCCATAGCCGGTTCATCAGCGATTTCAGGCACAGGTTCTGCTGTTTCTTCAATGATTGGTTCCATGACCGGTTTATCAGCGATTTCAGGCACAGGTTCTGGCTCATGAACCATTGGCTCAGGGGCTGGCGATTCAGATGGAATTGTTATATCTGCTGGCTCATCTTGTACTTCTTTATTATCTGAATCCATTTTTAAACCAGTTTCATAGCAATGCAGAGCTTCATCTGATTTTCCAAGGTCCTCGAGAATCTCTGCTTTTCCAAGATAATAGTACTTGTCTGTTGGGGAAATTTCAATCAATTTATCGAAACAATCTAAGGCCAATTCTAATCTTCCAAGGGCCGTCATCATTTCTGCCCTCATTATCAAGCCATAAACATTATTTGGATCCTTTTTTAAACCAAAGTCCAGCACTTGTAAGGCTTTACCCCATTCATTGGATTCATAAAGCGATAATGCCTTTCCGAACATGGCATTTGCATTTCCTGGAGAACTTCTTATAATTTCAGTAAAACAATTAGCTGCCTTGTCAAATTGTTCATTATCAATAAATACGAGACATTCGGCAAATATCCCATCTTCTTTCAGCTTCGATTTGAACTCTGAAATCTTCTTTATATTTTTCATTTTCTACCTGCTTGATGATAATATTCCATTATGTAAACATTTTGTTTACATTGTTAATACTTTCGTCTGTGCATTGGCTTTCGTTTTACATCCCTAAGAGTCAATAACAGATACAGAGATGTGGAAACCATGAACAATATAATTCCTAGGTTTTTGAATGTCATCAACAACAATGAAGTAAAATAAAGTTCACCGGAGAAAGGAGCAGATGAAGGTGCATTATCAATGAAATACCAGCCAGCCCCTTTTAAAATTAATGGATTTCCACCTACCGTTACCAATTTCGCCTCTACGTCATCACCATCTACTATCCAATTATCTATTGCGTTTGTAGCATCGCCCTTTGTGCGAATGCCTTCCTCTCCTATGCTCTCAACTCTATGCACTATTAGCTCCTTCTCCGAAGGAACAGTAAACATGATTACATCTCCCACCTCGATATCATCTGCATCGACGCTCTGAACTGTCAATAGATCACCAGTCTTAAATGTGGGATACATACTATCAGAAGTTACAACAGCGAAGAAAACCGTGTGAGATAGAAATATGTAAACAATAATCAGGAAAATAAAGAAGGGTACAAATAATCTCAGTGGTTTTGGTTTTATGAATTTTTGCCTGATTAATTTCTTCCTTCCTTCAATCCTTTGCTTTAACTTTTTTTTACGAATTGAATTCATCAAACTGCCAAAAAAAGATTTATTTCTGGTGGAGCCATTCATGGTTGCAAGGTATGCAATCAACAGTACTACAACTAAAAAGAAAGAAAACATGATAAAGCTCTTAAACAGGATAGCTGCCAGAATTAAGAAGAATGACGTCACAATCAAATAATTGATTTTCAATTTATCACGTCCTTTTCTCCATTATTTCTTGTATCCATGCAGGTTTCACATAAGGTCAATAGGAGACCCTTCAAAAAATAAAGGTAAAGAGGAAGGTATGAACCTTCCTTACTTTATCTAAGGTTTATCCACTTCAAATGCTACTGTCCAGTTACCCCAATCGTCTTCGGTTGCAGTAATGTTCAGGCTATTGGTAGAGTATATGAATTCTGTTTCCACAGTAATATTTGTGTGGCATGCAATACAAGCTTCATTGTTACCTGCCAAATATGAGGTGGCCCATGCTCCCTCGGGGTTCCATGCTTCACCAGTCATGTTTGAGTGCGCTTCAGTTGTAATGTTAATGTAAGCACCAGTTCCAATTGGATCGCCAACAGTGTACCAGACATCTTCTGTCAAGATACCAATTGCAGCCTCATGACAGTCCAAACATTCTAAAGTGACTGCAGCATGTTCATCATCAAAACCGCCATTACCAGTAACACCTTCACTTGAACCAGCTGCTGGGATTTGATGGCATACATTACAATAATTTTCTGGGTCTACCAAGTCCTGGAACGTTCCGTGCATGTAGGTTGCACCTGGTTGTACTATGTCTGTGTGACAGGTTATACAATTCACGTCATCAGCAGCTTTCCAGTCGTGTTGAGCCGAAAATAGAGATACTGTATATGGCATTATAAGTATTCCAGCGCACAAGACCGATACTGCGAGTAACATTGATCTTCTTTTCATAATTTTTCACCTTCCATATTAACTCATAAGAGTTTATATCCATTATAATTAATAGGTAATATAACACAGCTATAAATAAATTATGATTAAGCATTAATCTCATAAAATTTATGAAACAATACATTGAGTGCCATGAGTTTCTCAACCATGGATTAATAATGGAAATCATCATTCCCAGACATATATGATGAAACTGTTGGCTAGGTCATGATTATGATACGGGAATATGTCATCCCCTTGTGAGTTAACAATTTCAAAAATGATTCTCATATTATCACCTTTCTCTGGGGGTTCAATGAAATTTAGGGTGATTTCATATGTATCTGGCCCTTCATAAAGAGCTGAAGTCCAATAACTTATTACATTCCCTGTGTCTGCATCAAATGCACGGACGACAATACCAGGCAATTGTAATGGAGTGTCTTCTGGAGCTTCCACCGAGCTCACCATTCCCTGCTCCAATACTGCATCGGAACTTATATTCTGGACATAGGGTAGATAGTCCGATTCCACAGAGTCCCAACGGTCAAATTCTGTGTCTAATTCACCATCGTATACTGTTAAAGTTATGTTAAGAACTTCAACATTTTCTTGGACTTGCATCTCATATATGGTCCATGTTGTTAGGATTATGGCAATGGTTATGAAGATGAGGATAATGAACATCAATATGCCGCCTCCCTCTTTCTTATTCTCCCTGGACTGTTTCGAACCATTCTCAGTACTCATGCTATCGTCTCCTAAATATCATTACAATCATCACCGATGACATACCAACCAATGCTCCAAATCCAAGGGCTTTCATATTGATTGAGTAGTCTTCTAAACTTTCAACCTCAACCTGCTCATGATCTCCAGAGAACTGTGGGATTACAGAAACGGTCTTCTCCTGGCTTTCCAAGAAATATGCTTCACCACCCTCATATAACATTCTTGCCTTGATTGTATAACTGTCTGCAGTAGGCGGTGCTGTTAGAATCCATGTGAACGTTGTGTCTCCATTGGGCCAGGTTTTTTCATTGTAATTGTATGGGTATTCATTATTGTTAGGGGTTGATGTGATTTCCCAGCCAGCATTTTTTATATTTTCGCCTTCCCCTGTAAGTAACATAACCCCTGCAAAGACCACATCAGAATTCATCGAACCAATATTGACAGTTACGGTGAAATTGATATTAGTTTGATTGGCCTCCATGGTATGTGGAAGCACAATTACTTCTATAGTTCCGGAGCCTCCATTGGAATGGCAATTAGTGCAAGATGTGTCTAAATCCCCAGTGCCGTTTTCGAATGCCATTGCTGGGCTTTGAATAATGAATACTAATATGAATGAGAGTATAGCGCAAATTACGAATATTTTGGTTATTGCTTTTGGAATCAGATTCATCGATGCTTGGATAAACATTCGCATATTTATTATTGATTATTCATGTTTGGGTCTTGTTGTTTACTGGCAGAGTGGATGGCTACGGCACCGAAGAGCATTGGCTTGAACTCTACTTCCCTGAAGCCTGATGCTCCGAGTATTTCATTGAATGAGTGAGCATCATGATGATTTATCATGGAGTTGGTAAGGAAATCATAACTCTTCCTGTCTCCTGTAAGAAGGTAGCCAGTTGGAGTAATCATGGCCTTTGCATAAATATGAAACAGGGCCCTGACGAACCTTGAATCAGGCTGACTGGTCTCGACATTCACTAATTTCCCTCCTGGTTTTAGAACCCTATTTATTTCCAAGAATGCTTTCTCCAGCTTCCCCCTTCCCAGATTGAGATTTCGTGTAGCGAATGATATGGTCACCAGGTCAAATGAATCATCCTTGAATGGTAGATTGAAGGCATCGGCCAGTGTTCTGTTTATTTCTTTCAATTCCTCCTTTTCAGACGCCACATCAAGCATCTCTTTTGAGAAATCTGCCATGAACAATGTGGTATTTGGCCCAATATTGGCCAATAAATCCATTGACATATCCCCGGTTCCGCAGCATATGTCCAGCCATCTTTCCCCATCTTGTGAGGCTGCCTGTCCCGCGGCCCTTTGACGCCAGGGTCTGTCCAATCCCAATGTTATGATGGAATTGACTATCTCGTATCTTGTAGATATACCGCCATAGAACCCCTGGACAGGATTTCTCTTCATGAAGCCACATAATTACCTGATGGATAATAATTCTTCCATAGTACCTATGCCAGCTAAGGGCTCCTCCTTCATAATAGCGAACAACAGGTATCTCTGAAAATTAATTTAAGGCCTTTCTCACCAGCCAGTTCCATGGTCTGGTCAGTGGGGTAGGCAATGCCATTCACTCCGGCCTTTATTGCATATTCTTCTGTGGCCAGTTTCTCTTCACCTGGTGGTCTGGCGCAGCCAAGTGTTATCTTGGCCTGTGGATTTAGTATTCTTGCAATGGCAATTAACCTGGCTATCTCCTGGGCAGAAGGGGTGGTGACATTTTCCATAGGGGTTCCTTCCTTTGGCATCAAAACTACAAAGACAATGTGACTGGCTCTAGAATTCATTATCATTTCCAATGCGTCATATTCCCCCACCATTTTGCCGAAATGAAGGCCTATTAGGATATGAGGCACTATCTCTAACCCTTCATCTGCAAGGTAGGAAAGGGTATTGGAGTAATCGCTGGTGGTCTTGTCCAGATGATACACTTCCTTGATGGTGGAGTCCGAGCCAATGATGTCCAAAAGAACCTGGTCAACACCAGCATTCTTCAGGGATATGGCACTTTCCCTGGATGCCAATCCTGAATGTACCAGTACTTTCAATCCTATCCCTTTGAGATATGCAATAGCTTCAGTGAACCCGGAGAGGAGAACTTCTCCATTTTTATCTGCACCTCCACTTATCAAAATTCCTTCACAACCCTTGGCTATCAGCCTGTCCCCCAGTTCTATCAATTCCTGAGGGTCAGATGCATTGTTCATGGAGTCCAGAAGAGAGCCTTTGCAATGCTCACAGTTCAGGGCGCAATCATTTCCGGTCACGCTAATATTAACAAAAGTATGTCTCTTGTTCCTGTGATGGTCAGTGATATAGGTCTTGGCACCTGGTGCAGATACTACCAGTTCATTTGGAAACTCGACAGTCCTGAGACTCCAGGCCTTGTCCAGAAGCCACGCTAGTTCCTTGTCTCGAAGATCTTGGATATTCTCTGCAATGTTCACATGTCTGGAAAGTTGAGAGTGGTTTTAAAGTTTTTGACTATAAATGATAATTTTCAATGAACAAAACTTATATCGAACAAATCCACTGTCCAGAGTGCTACCATGATACATGATATAGCCATTATCGGGGCTGGGCCTGCAGGGGCAATGGCCGCATCCAAGCTGGATGAACTGGGAGTAGATTATATACTGCTGGATAAGGCAGAATTTCCCAGGAACAAGCCATGTGCCGGTGTGCTTTCACCTAAGATACATTCTCTTGTTCAGATACCTGAAGAGGTCATTGACAGGAAACTGGTTGGATACAGGGTTCATGGGCCTCCAGATGCCATAGTTGAATCGAAGTTTCCAGAGCCTGGATGCATAGTCCAGAGAAGTATTTTTGATAATTATCTGATTGAGAGACTGAAGACAAAGCCAGTTATCAATCAGGCCTCTGAAATCAAGGATGAGGGAGAGCATTATCTGATTAAAGGAAGAACTGAAGATATCAAGGCAAGATTCATCATCGGGGCTGATGGAACCGGGTCCATTGCCAGAAAGTTCATTGGCAGCAAGTCAAGCAAGATAGCCATATCTGCCCAGTATGAGTTTTCCCTGGATGAGGAAAAGGTATCTCAGCGGGTGGGAAACTGGTTCGAGGTATTTTACCTAATGGAATATGGCTATGGCTGGTTAAGCCCAATGAAGGACGGCATGAAGATTGGTATCGGAATACTGGCAGATAAAAAACCAGATATCTGGGGTATGTTGGATAAGTTTCTTGACAATTCCCTGATAAGGCCAAAGATTCATCAGGCTACGCTAATAAACAAGGAGGCACACTCTATCCCAATGTCCGGGCCACTGGACACACTTTCATCTGGAAGAATATTATTGACCGGCGATGCAGGAGGCTTTGTGTACCCTGGTACTGGCGAAGGAATTTACTATGCAATGAAATCAGGCCAGATAGCCGCAGAACTTGCATATGAGAACTTGGCGAATCAGACGAACCTTGATGATGAATACAATAAGAGACTGGAGGCCGCAGGATTGCTGAGTCTCAGGGACGCTGATTTTATTGAAAAGAATTTGGCCAGCCCGGAACATGCTGAGAGATATATCAAGAAATTAAAATTCCTGGCCAGCAGGTCTTAATTATTTCATATTCTTTAGTATCAGTTTCAGAACTTCCAATCTTAGTTCTGTGAGGTTTTCAAAATCCCCCACATAGGCATCCTGCTCCCTGCCAAGGTCATAGCATGTGGTGGAGTCAATATCTATTAGAAAACCAGGCAAGCCAGCTTCCTCAAAATCTTCAAGATGCTTCTCATAAAATGCCTCGCAGCAGCTTCCCAGGAACATCTTTTCTCCTTTGCTTTTCAGTTCATTCAGGGTGATGATAAGATCCTCGAAGCTGGTAATGGTAATGGGTGTCATGCCCAATTCTTCAGCCAGTTCATATGCCTCGCCAGTGGAGCACTGGCCGCATTTTATGCATTCTTTCTTTCTGCGATAGCCGCAGTCCATTGACTTGGCACAGTAGGGGAGTAGCAGCGTAGTGCATTCTTTCAAACTCATCTCTGGGCCGCAGACCCTGAAGACCTTGTTGATATGCTCCAGTGGGATTCCAAGTTCCAGGTATTCCATCTTCTCCAGGGCCTTTTCCATTGCCCTGACAAAATCATTTGGCCCGAGGCCTGGCATCTCATGTTCAGTGGAGTCGAAGAATTTTAGTATTATCTTTTCCAGCTTGTCCATCTCAAGTGGCGCATCCTTCAGAACAGCTTCCAAATCATAAATCAAACGATTGGGAAATATAAAGAAATCACCGGTTATCAATGCTGCCTGGATACGCTTATTGGGCAGGTCTGCCACCAGGGATGTTCTTATCAATCCTCCTGGGCCCTTGTGGACTGACCTTAATTCCTGTCTGGCCTCCATTGCCCTTCTAACACCATAGACCCATTCCTCGGTCTCGTAGTTTGGTGTGCGTTCCTCTAATAATTTTAATTCCAGAGGAGTAAGCTGGCCTTCAACAATTTTGACATCGAACACCTCTGCAAAACCCTGGGCAATGGCCTCCTTTATCCTCTCTGTGCTTGGAAGCTCATCCAGCTCCCATTTCAGGCATGTTACCCGCTCCTTGGCAGACTCCAGTTCCTTGGCCTTCAGCTTTTCAAGGGGTATGCGCAATGCCCTTATCATGGACTCAACATCAAAATCTGTCAGCAGGGTTCCCTGAAAGAAAAATGCATTTCCCTCGAATGACCCTCCAGTTCCTGAAATTTTTCTACCTTGAACCTCGATATCATTCCTTGGCCGGAACTCTGCATCCACGCCTAATTTCTTCATGCCCTGGACAGCTCCCTCTGACACCTTGGCATATAATTTGTCAATGTTCTTTGGTATGTCTGAATCCCACCTTGAGGCTATGAGCTCCCAACCAATCTGAGGCTCATCCAGATAGATGGTTCCACCTCCTGTTATTCGACGATTAATATCAATTCCCTTCTCATGGCA
>DAOVXH010000198.1 GCA_030636255.1 Methanomassiliicoccales archaeon | reverse complement strand
GCATCAACCCACGGCACTCCCATTAGGTCGAATAAATCTTTAGCCTGGCTAACCATTTCCCTGGTAAGCTTCGAGGTTTGCTGTGCCTTGGTTCTGGCAGTCTCCATATCCCCTGCTTCAAGGGCTTCCCGCCACTGCTCCTTTGCAATTTCCTTGCGCTGTCTTCTGTCAGCAAGTGTGCTGGCCTTTAGTGGATTTGGCTTGCCATCAAAAACATATATTGGTTTTATTCCAACTTCCAGAAGACTGGCAGTACGTTGAAATGCCCCTGAAAGATGCGATGTTACCCTCATTTTAGAATCCATGAGAGGAGTGCCATCACGCTGTCTTATGCTGGAAAGGAACTGGTATAGCGAATTATAACCATCAATGGCTATTGCCTTTCCCTTGAGGTCTTTAAGCTGGCAAGGTTTTGCCTCCAGAATGCCTGATATGTCCAGACCCATGGATACCCCTAAAGCATTGCCTGATAAGGTTTTTTTGCTTGTTGGTTAATTAGAAAAACTTAACCTTTATGACAACAGCAACAATAGCGATTACCACAACCAGCACAATGATGATTAAGAGCCACATATTGTAACTCAATCCACCAGAGGCTATTGTCTTGGAATCGAAGTGTGGAATGCCGTCAGCATCAACATATCCTGAGACAACAGTAACATCCGAGTCCTCAATGAACTCCGGCACATAGAAATTGCCTTCCAGTTTTCCATCATCGTTTGTCTGGAGCATCAGAACATTTCCAGCAGGGTTCCAGCTTAACCACTCGGGGTCATAATTGTCAGTATCTTCAAGAGATGTATCACCAATTCCCCAGAATGCCATTACCTGATTTCCTGTTCCTGGCTCCATGCTAACTGCAACAGTTCCTGAGCCTCCCGGTTTAAAGCTTCCGCCGCTGATGCCCACATCACCGCTGCCGTCCAAGTCTCCGTCATAAGCATAGAATACGAATCCATTAGTGTTCCATTGATGTTCTGGCCAGGCATCATAATACCGGCTGTCATCATTGTCATATTCCTCATTGGGGAAATCTGCATGGGCAAGTGGAACCTCGAACCTAATTTCCAGAGCACACTGTTCATCTGGAGCTTCAAATTCTAAATTGAACTTACCTGTTGGACTTGTTGTGACACTTCCTGCTGCCACAACTTCCCTGGCTGACTCAACATGGTCTCCATAATTTCCAGAGAATAATGTGAAATCCGTACCCAGTGCCTCCACATAATAGTAAATGGTCTTGTCACCTGCTGGCACAGTAGAATCATATGCACTGTATGGAATTGAAATGTCCCGGCCTACCTCGAACATGGTCTGGCTGCCTTCCCAAATTATGTCAAAATCATCATGGTCTGGCTCATCTGCAACCTGATTAATTACCGCACCTTGAATGGTCTGGTTAAGGCCATCTGCCAGAACATAGCCAGAGAAAGTCTCTGTGCCATAAACATCTGTTACATGAACAAGGCTCTTTCCTGAGGCATTTGTTGTGCCTGTGAATATATCATTTGGCCATCCGTTCCTCTGGAACCAGAAGCTTGCACCTTCCACAGCCACTCCATCAGTGCCTGCCACACAAAGCTCGAAGGAGGTTGTTGTGCCTGATATGAGCTTATGATACCATACATCCAGAACATTAACCACTATGATTGCAGAATCATGGTCTCCAACATCTGCCGGGTCTGCATATACTTCGTATGTGGTAGAGGCCACAACATCTGGCACAATATAATCTGCCATGTAAATGCCAGTGCTTTCTGTTCTGTAGGTTAAATTCTGCCGGTCCCCGTCACTGTCCTCTACATAGAGGTGATCAAAGCCGGTTATAGGAATCGGTGTGTCCCCTGTCCTTACCAGAATGGTGGCTGTTACAACATCGCCAGGCCTGGCATTGACCATTTCCTGGCCATTGAAGCTTACATCAACAGTATCTCCCACAGAGTAAACATCAATGACAAGTGCATCGTGATAGTGGTCTACAATCTCATTGTCTGGACCGTTCCAGACCTCCGAGAAGAAGTAAAGATTATGATGATTGTCATTTGCCTTGACTGTGTAAGTGGCAGAGTAAATTCCTGTGCCATCATTGGTAAGATTCATCATAATTGGATTATTGAATTCATGATGCTGGCTAACTCCCAGGGTTATATTGGTTGGCTCTACAAGTTCGCCATTGTCATAGACCTGTACCTCTACGGTAACAGTATCCCCAACAGCGTAATGCCTATCATCAACTGTCATTATAACATGAAGTGAATCATTCTCCGCAATTGCCAGTCCGGCGAAAAAGCCTGACAGCAATAGCACTCCTAGCCCCACAGCAAATACTTTGTGGCTCTTCATACCTATCACATTAGACAATTAGAGGGGTTGTATAAATAAATATTCAATGTAAATTACCAGACCCTTTAGGTCTGTATATTTACCTGTATAGGCCATACACCTATTTTATCAAAGTCTGATTGACTTTGATTTATCTATGCACAATATGCACGGTGCATGGCAGAATCTCTCGTGAAAATCCTTAAATGTTATTTGCAGATAACCAGGCAATGGACATTTCCGAAATAAGCCAGCGTATAATTGAAAATCCGCTGGAAACAGACTGGCTGGGCTCCCAGGAGATAACAAAGTTCCTTCATGAAATTACTTCATTCCTATCAGGAAAGCCAAATATTGCCAGGTTTCAGGGCAAGGCAGTCTTTGTTGGGGACATTCATGGAGATATTAATAGCATGCTGGCAGCATTCAAAGT
>DAOVXH010000114.1 GCA_030636255.1 Methanomassiliicoccales archaeon | reverse complement strand
GCTTGAGGAACTTGGAACTGTGAATGAAGTGCAGCACGGCAGAAAGAAAATGCTGGAGCTAACAGAGAAAGGTAAAAACTACTTGGTAGTGTAAAACTTTCACTATTTTCACTATTTCTTTCATAAAGTATATAAATTAAGAAAACCATATTAGTAATGGAGAAATCACAGGCTGCCCAAGTGGGATTGAAGAGTAAATGATAAAGAGTTAGCGCCAAATAAACAAAATAGTAATGGTGGCCCGATTTCTTTACTTCTGGAATAATTTTGAATCATAATCCCTAAAGTTTAAATGTAACAAGGAAATGCCCTGGCACAGTTTCGTCAATAAAACACAGAAAGCCACTGTGGCTTAGACACGTGGGAATTAAAAATTCCCTCTATCTAAACCACTGCGGCTCATTCCATTCGCCACTGTGGCTTAGAGGTATAGCGATTCATTGGTAATGAATAGGTCGAGAGTTCAAATCTCTCCAGTGGCTTTATATTTTTACCCCTAAATTACTTCGTGTGAAAATATAAAAAGGTGGAGGTTCTGCCAATTTGCAGGAACTCCAGTGGCTCTTTTTTTCACTTTTTAAATTTTACTGGTGAAAAAAAGATAGGAGGAGACCCGAAGGGTTTCCTTCGTATTTCATTTTTCTTCCACCAATTTCACAAAGAAAAATGAGCGCCGGAGAGAGTTTACTAGCTCACACTAACCATAACGAATGCTCATTGAATTCCTGCTCATCCCTGTTGCGGCAGCATTGGAAGTATCGACTGAACAAATGCTCCCAGTGTCCTGCTCTGCAATAGAACCTTACCTGGCCCTACAAAGTCAGTTACCAGGCCTTCACCGCTTAGGATTGTGCTCTTCCAGTTACCTACCCTGCGTACAGAGAACTGCATGTGGTCAGGGAATGCGACTATGTGACCTGTGTCCACAGATAGAACTTCACCTGCTTGGAGGTCCTTCTCCATTATTCCACCGAAGCTGGTTACCCAGATCTTTCCTGGACCTGATGCATGTAACATGACAAAGTCCTTTTCTGATAGGAAACCTTTCAGACCCTGCCATTTTGTATCCAGTTCGACTGTTGGATATGATGCCAAGAATGCACCGCTCTGAAGAATCATTGGCTGCTGGGTTGTGTCAATTTCTCTTATATCGCCCATTGTTGGGCCAACAACTGCCAGTTCTCCTGGTCCATGGGTTGCTGTGAATGTATTGACAAAGAATGATTCGCCGCCAAGGGCTGATGTTACCAGTCCCTTCATGATGCCGCCCTTTCTACCATGTGTTTGAATTTCAACGGTATTGTGCATGTACATCATGCCGCCCTTTTCTACAGTCATGCTCTGACCCTGCTTCAGCTTGAATATAAGGGTTGAAAATGATGGTGCGTCCTTAATGCTGTACTCATAATTTCCACCGCCGGCCATTGGCTGCTGTGCTGGCTGTGGTTGGGGCTGTGCCTGTGGTTGATGTTGAGGCTGTGCCTGCTGTGATTGAGCAGGCTGATGTTGTGGTTGTTGAGCAGGCTGTTGATGTTGCTGCTGGTGTTGAGGCTGATGCGCCTGCTGTGGTTGATGGCCTCCCTGACCGCCAGGCTGTTTGTATGACTGGCAAGTGTGGCAGTACCACTGCTTATATTGTTCTACATAACTCAATGGATTATTACAAGTTGGACATTGGCTCATTTCTATTCCTCCACCCCTTAAAATGGGTAAACAGTAAAAACAATACAAGCATAAAAACCTGACCCTTGAAAGTTTTATAATATAGAAATATGCAAAATTACCTTATACAAGTGGGCTTTATTCCGCCATAATGTCCAAGGCCAGAAAGTTCGGGGCCCTGAGTTATGTGGGCCGCAATATCCGGAGACGCAATCTAAGGTCAGCCATAACCATAGTTGGAATATCTGTGGTGATAGCATTTTTCATACTATTTGCATCAATAAGCCAGGGGCTGAAAGATGATATTATGGCTGAGATAGCCAGGCAAGAAGAGGCACTGGCAGAGCAGCGGGCTGGTTTTTTCACTCTAATGACCATGGACCCATTTGCCATGGATTACTTTAATAGCTCCGAATTGGAGGAGATGGGCGATTATGTTACTGATTATTGTGCTGATCAGGGAACAGTAGGAGAAGTTTATCCACTGGCAATAAATTTCCTGGCACCCACTGACCCGGATTCCGATGATATGTTCATTCTTTTCGGGGTTGACCCTGAGAAGGGAATCAAGTACGACTTTATCACTTTCAATGCAGATACCATTGATATACAGGGAGAGTTTTTGAACTCGGATGAGGAGGGGCAGATAGTCCTGGGAAACGGAATTCTGGAAGCTAATTTTCCTGGTACTCAACTTGGGGATGAAATAGACCTGGAGACAATGTCCTTCATGTCTGGAGATAATGTGACCATTGAGGATGTCACTGTGACTGGCATCATGGAACCCAATATTATTTATGATAATTTCGCTGCTGTGCCAATAGAATTTTTACTGGAAGAGACTGGAATGTATGATGCCGCTTCTGATGAGTATTTCTATTTCTTCATTTCAATCTGGGTGGAGGATGCCTCCATGATTGATTTTTCTGAGATGCGAGCCGAGATACGGGACATAACTAGCATCTCTGACAATGATATCAGCGACAATGAGAATTACATAAAACGCACAATAATCGCCCATGAGACTGAAATTGAAAGCCAGGGAGAAATGCGCAGGACAATAGATGGCTGGCTTATGGCAGTTATCTTACTTCTGAGCATAATCACAATTGTGGGAATCAGCAATACCATGCTAATGAGCGTTACCGAAAGACGCAGGGAGATTGGCACACTGAAGGCAGTGGGAATTCCCAGGGGCAGGATTTACCAGATAGTATTGGGCGAGGCACTGCTTTTGGTTATTATCTCACTGGCACTGGGCGGTACTGTAGGGGCCATGTTAGCCGAGATATTTGACTATCAGTACCAGGCCGAGGTTGGCGGCATATTTTTTGCACCTACCAGTTTAACACCATTTGTCATGGGCTATGTTGTGGGAATAAGCATTGGAGTGGCATTTTTGGCTTCACTTTACCCTGCCTGGCAGGCTGCAAGGTTAGAACCTACGGAGGCGCTTCGTTATGAGTGATGTTATTGTTGATCTGAAGAACATTTCCAAGACCTACCAGATGGGTTCAACAGAAATACGGGCAGTGGACAATATTGACCTTCAGATAAAGAAGGGGAGTTTCTGCTCAATTGCAGGTGCCAGCGGTGCAGGAAAAAGCACTTTGCTGCACATAATCGGATGCCTGGATTCGCCTACATCAGGAGAGGTAAATATCAATGGCCAAAAAATTGGAGAAATGAAAGATGCTGGCCTTACCATATTCAGAAAGGAAAATGTTGGTTTTGTGTTCCAGTTCTTCAATCTTATTCCGACATTAACAGCCAAGGAAAATGTTCTGGTTCCGGCAATGTTTGACAAGGACCAGAAGGTTCAGCGGGCCGAAGAGTTGCTGACCAAGGTTGGAATGGGCCACAGGATGGAGCATCACCCCAATGAGCTCAGCGGCGGAGAAAGACAGCGTGTGGCAATAGCCAGGGCACTTATCAATGACCCTCCGATAATACTGGCTGACGAACCAACTGGAAATTTAGATTCACAGACTGGCTCGGAAATTATTGATTTATTCAAGGCCCTTAACCAGCAGGGCAAGACAATCATTCTGGTAACCCATGAAAAGGACATAGCCAACTTTGCCAATCGCGTTATAACAATAAAGGACGGGAGGATTCAGGATGGGTAAGACAAAACCAGACCCGGAAAGGCCAGTTGCGGCCTGGTCCGAGAAAGACCTGCTGGATGACAAAATTGTTGATGCATTTGTGGTTATTTTCCGCAGCCCAGGATGCTACTGGTCAAAACAATCTGGCTGCCTCATGTGCGGTTATAACAATGACTGCCTGGCAAGCGTGACGCCGGAAAATTTAATCACACAATTTGAAAAGGCCATGGAGAAGTATGCTGGCCAGCCATATTTCAAGCTCTACACAAGCGGTAGTTTTTTCGATTCAAATGAGATTGGAATAGAAGCCCAGGAAAATATACTGGCCATGGTGGGTGAGCGGGCCAAAAAGATCCTGGTGGAGTCAAGGCCGGAATTTGTAAATCAAAAAGCACTGGACCGGGTATTTGCCAGTGTTGAAAAGCTGGAGATTGCAATAGGATTGGAAACAGCAAATGATGATATTCGGTGTAAATCCATTAACAAAGGCTTCAAGTTCACAGATTTTGAGAGGGCTGCAAAACTTGCCCGGGAAAATGGAGCCAGAATCCGAACCTACCTGATTTTAAAGCCACCATATATCACTGAAAACGAGGCAATTGCCGACACACTGGAGTCCATAAAAATTGCCGGGCCGCTGAGCGATGTTATCTCGGTGAATCCAATGAACATTCAGAATTACACGGTGGTGGAAGGACTGTGGAAAAAGAGCCTCTATCGACCTCCCTGGCTCTGGAGTCTTTTGGAGGTCCTGGAACAGAGTTCCAGACTTACAGATGTAAGGGTTATTTCCGCACCATCTGGAGGCGGTTCCCGAAGAGGCGTTCACAATTGCCGGAAATGCGATAAGGAGATACTGGCCAAGGTGGATGAATTCTCTCTGAACCAGGATGCTGATGTTTTTAATGGACTGAAGTGCCAGTGCAAGGAAAAATGGCTTGATTATCTGGATGTTGAGCAGTATATGGGTAGCACTGGCCATCTCACTAAGTTGGCCAAACCTAAATGAATGAGATACAGCTCAAATTAAAATTAGGCTGGCTTACAACTTATATTGTCCGCCCAGCCCAATGGGAAAGAGTTGATAGTGAATACATCACCTACTAGCATTATGGTGGATTCGGTAGATCGCTTCTTTCATCGCCCAGGGAAACTATCTCGGGTCTTGTGGTTCCTTGGCTTATTATTACTGTGGTGCCACTCCTTGGTTTTTTGGGCATTGAGTAGTCAGTAAAGGATATCCTATCCATCTCCATTTTTTCCATCAGGGATAGTAAAGCAATCTCGTGTGGAAATCCATAGGATGATGAACCACTGCATGAAACAATTGCATACTCAGGATCTATTGTCTCCACACACTCAAGTGCTGTACCGTGTTTGCTTCCATGATGTGATACCTTCAAAACCTGGCAGTTCAATGGATTAAAAGACTTATCCACCTGTATTATTTGGTCTGGATTGTCTGTTTTCACATAGTTCGGATATTCTTCGAGCACCTTGGACCAGCTTAAGGACTGTGCATCGCCGCCAAGAATGATAATAGACGGGTTCACTACATCCGGAGCCTTGTATTCAAGCTTCAGCACAATGGAAGCATTGTTTATGTTCACTCCATAGCTATCATACCTGTTTCTCAGGTATATGGATGGAGCAAGAACACTGACCTTCACGTCATTGAATGTTTTCTCCATGCCAGAGGTTACACGACTGAAACGAATGTTTGGGTCATCATGGATTAAACCTATTATTTTTTCGTGGGTGAGCGAGGTATGTCTGAAACCACTGTCCCAGAACTCTCGAATCTTGCCCTTGTATGTCTCTAGAAGTTTAGGAATACCACAGATATGGTCATAGTGTGGGTGTGTAGCACAGACGAACTCTAATTCAGTTACACCCAGTTTATTCAGATAGTCAATTGTCTTCTTTGAGCTGTAGCAGTCCACGACAGCATATTTTCTTTGACCATCTACTTCAGGAAATTGAAGAATGATATTATCACCGTCACCCACATTTAGCACGTGAACGCAAAGCGATTCAGGTTTCACAGCCATATAATCACCTCTTCCCCCCTACCTCGTCCAGGGTCTTTCCTTCCCGAACAAGAATATTCTTTGTTTCTTCTTTCACATCCTTTCTTACCTCATGTTGTATGCTTTTCGCCCTCTTTTGCTTAATACGGAATACCTGACCTTCCCTGATATTACTAGATTGACTCTTGGATAGTAATTTATTCAGTTGCTTCTAATGCATATAGTGCTCCGTCTCGTCCCCCCAGGCT